>JBAPSR010000201.1:0-8268 GCA_049281755.1 Binataceae bacterium (SeqCode) | reverse complement strand
GTTCGCTCGACAATCGTGAAGAAGATCCACGCGAGACCGAATATCACGACGATGTTCGCGGTGACACCGATAAGCTGCGCGACGAATTGCCCGGTGTCGCCGTAGAGCAAGCCGCGCACGGGACCGGCGACCGCGTTCCATCCGTCGCCGTAGCTGCCGTCGGCGAAGATTCCGAGCGCGAGCGATCCCCAGATCCCGCACGCGCCGTGCACCGCGATCGCTCCGACCGGATCGTCGATCCGGAAGCGCCGCTCGAGCTCGATCACCGCCCAAACCACCACCAGCCCGGCAACGATCCCGATCATCACCGCCGCCGATGGGGTCACGAACGCGCATGGCGCCGTGATCGCGACCAGCCCGCCGAGCAACCCGTTGCACGCCATCGCGATGTCCGGCTTTTTGTAGCGATGCCACAAGTAGAGCAACGCGGCGAGCGCACCCGCCGACGACGCGAGCATCGTGTTCACCGCAATCACGCCGATGCGCGAGTCGGTCGCGGCCAGGGTCGAGCCGGCGTTGAACCCGAACCATCCGAACGCGAGAATCAATGTTCCCACCACGGCCATCGGCAGGTTATGTCCGGGCAGCGCGCCGATCGCGCCGTCGCGGCGAAATCTGCCGATGCGCGGGCCGAGCACGATCACTCCGGCCAGCGCGACTATTCCGCCGGTCATGTGGACCACCGACGATCCCGCGAAATCGACGTGGCCGTGGCCCAGCCCAAGGTTGACCCCAAGTTGCGAGAGCCATCCTCCGCCCCAGACCCAGTTGCCATAGAGCGGGTACAGGAACATCGAGATGAACAATCCGTAGATGAAGAACGCCGAAAACTTCCACCGCTCGGCCATCGCACCGGTCGGAATGGTCGCGGCGGTATCCATGAACACCACCGCGAACAGGAACATCGCGAGGCTCGCGGGATCGTGACTGACGCTGGCGAGGGTAAATTTACTGAAGCCCAGGATTCCCCAGGCGTGTCCGCCGATCGTGAGCGCGAGTTCGTGATGCCCTATTTCGGCCGAGCCGAGTGAGGGCCACTGATGCACTCCGCCCATCATGAATGCATAGCCGGTGAGCCAGAATCCGATGACTCCGAGCGGATAGATGATCAGGTTCATCGCCATCGTGTTGACCGCGTTTTTGGCGCGGGTGAAGCCGGTTTCGACCATCGCGAAGCCGACCTGCATGAACATCACGAGAAATCCCGCGATCAGCACCCATGCCAGGTTGAGCGATTGATCGAACGGGATCGCGGGCGATGCGGACTCGGCGTGCGCGCGGCTGGCGGCGAGCAGCAACGGCGCAGCGATTGCGATCGCGAGGGCGCAAAGGGTGAAACTCGAGTTTCGGCGCGTCATCTCATTTCCCCCCGGAAGGATTTGCGTGGCGCCACGTGCGCCGCGGGATAGCGGTTGGCGATCCAGATCAGGAACACGAAGAATCCGATGAGCGATATGAAAAACAGCGCGAAGCCGGCCGAGCGCCGGAACTTCTGCATCCGCAGGCTGCGCGGCTTCAGGTGCTCGGCGCGTCCGCGCGGCACTACTCGCGCCGGGTCGCGCAAATCGGCCAGCATTTCGGCGGCGCTCGCGTAGCGGTTCTTGGGCGCGGTTTCGATTGCGTGCAGGATGATTTCCTCGAGCCTGGGATCGAAATCCTTCACGAACTCGGACGGCGGATGCGGATCCTCGTTGGTCTTCGCGCGCATCACGTTGTAAACGTTCGGCCCCGAAAACGGCAGATTCCCGGTCAGCATCTCGTACAGGATGATGCCCAAGGCGTAGATGTCGGTGCGGGCGTCGCCGCGCCGGCCGCTGACCTGCTCGGGCGCCATGTAGTCGGGCGTCCCGATGGTTGACGAGAGCCCCGACCACGTAAGGCGGCGCGCGGATTCATCGAGCGCGATCCCGAAGTCCATGATCTTTACCGTGCCGTCGCCGGTCACGAGCATGTTTTCCGGCTTCAGGTCGCGATGCACCACTTTCTCGCCGTGCATGTAAACCAGCGCTTCGCAGATCTGGATCGCGTAGCCGAGCGCCTTCGCGGTTTCCATCGGCCGTTCGTTTCGCATCATCTCGCGCAGCGAGATGCCGTCGACGAACTCCATCGCGATATACATCCGGCTTTTATGCCGGGGCGTCATGATCTTGATGACGTTGCGATGGTCGAGGCGGCGGACGACTTCCTCTTCGCGCTGGAAGCGGCTGTAGAAAATTACGTCGCTCTCGAACTGGAGGTAGGGAACCTTGATCGCGACGGTCTGACCGCTGGTGGTGTCGATGCCTTTGAAGATCGACGCCATCCCGCTGCGCGCGATCACCTCGGTAAGCTTGTACTGATCGAGGGGTTCGCCGACGCTGACCTCGCGCATGGAATCTATGCCTGGCTAAGAGAGAGTCTGGGCGCGGAAGTTACCACGCCATCACGCCCCAAACCAGCCGCGCGATGAGCTGCGCTGGAGCGGCTACTTGCTCGCGTTTCACTTGGCTATGCGCTTCTGCCGATCATGCGGGCCAGCTTGGCGCGCCATCCGGGCGAGGTTGGAGTGAGACCGGTATCCGCAAGCATCGTGAATACCGCGACGGTCAGGTTGTCGGCAGTTCCGCGTTCGTTGGCGGCCGCGACCAGGGCGCGGCAGGCGGCGGTCGCGTCGAGATCGCGGGACATGTGCTCGATCTCGCCATCGCGCAGGACGTTGTGCAATCCGTCGCTGCACAGAATCAGCCGATCGCCCTGCACCAACGGCATCGAGATTCGATCGACCGAAACGATCAGCTCCTGCCCGATGCTCCGCACCAGCATCGAGCGCTCGGGATGATTGCGCGCGCGCTCGGCCGTGAGCAGCCCCATCCGGACCTTCTCTGCAACCATCGTGTGGTCCTTGGTGAGCTGCGAAATCGTATGCCGCCGCGCCAGGTAGAGCCGGCAATCTCCGATATGCGCGGCCGCGAGCATCCCCTTGTCGATCGCGACCGCGGTCAGCGTAGTGCCCATCCTGCGCAGCTCCGGCACCGCGAGCGCACGATTGTGAATCTCGATATTGGCGAACTGGACCGCGCGCGCCAGGCGTTTCGGGGCGCCCCAAGTGGCGGGGCTTTCGCGCCACGCCTGCAGGGTCAGCTCTATCGCCATCGAGCTGGCGACTTCTCCACCCTCATAGCCGCCGATTCCGTCGGCGACCGCGAACACGGCAGCGTCGGGAGAGTCGATCAGATGACCGCAGGAGTCTTCGTTGTCAGGACGGTTGGTTCCGACATCGGACAGCATCGCCAGATCGAAAATGGCCGCGTGGGATGCGGGATCGGCGGCGGACTCGTTGTGCTCGGCTTCAGTCACAGACCCATACTATAGGACGTTCGCAAATGGATTGGGGCGGACGGCACCGAAGCACCATCCGCCCCCGGGGTTACGACGGGCGTGGCTCGTTTACGCCGGCTTGGCGACCAGTATTGTTTCTTTGCCCTTCTTCTTCGAGTTGCGGACGAAGTAGATCGCGCCGTAGATTGCCCAGATTGCGGAAATCCCGACCGCGATCAGCGGTTCCTTCACGCTGCCCAAACCTTCCAGGGGTCCGATGATATAGAAGGCGAGGCAGGAGAAGTTCGCGATCGCGCCGAACACCGGGATGACCACGTGCTTGAAGCCATGGAAGGATTCGTGCTCGCGGAAGGCGACGATACATATGATATTCGTCAGTCCGTAGAGCAGGAAGGTTCCGAAGTTCGAGGTCAGCGTCACCAGCAACAACCCGTTGGGCATCGCCGAGAGGCTCGCATTCGAGCTCATCCCGATCGCGTACCAGATGTTGTGCGGCAGCGTTGCGATAGTTTTGTCGTCGGGCGCGGAGCCGCCGGCGAAGTAGAATAGCGCCGCGTATGCGCCGAGCACCGCGGAGATTACCGCGAGCGCCCAGATGGCGCGATGCGGGGTCAGGTTCTTGCCGTGCAGGAAGCCGAAGTGTTCGGGCACTTCCTCGTCGCGGCCCATCGCATAGGTCACGCGCGCTCCGGTGTTCATGCAGCTAAGAGTTGTGCCGATCAGTGCAAGGAACACGGTCAGCGCTTCGACCAGCATGAACGCCTGCCCGTGTCCTCCGAGCAGCCCATTGCCGATCAGCACCATCATATCGCCGATCGGAGCCGCGGAACCTTTTGCCGCTGCAAGGCTGTAGGCGCTGCTCATGAAGTAGTTGGCGGCGAAATATTCGATCAGGTAGCAGAACAGTCCCTGGATGGTCAGCGAGAGCAGAACGCCGCGCGGAATATCCTTGGTCGGGTTCTTGGCTTCTTCGCCAAGTGAGGTAACCGACTCGAAGCCGACCAGCAGCAGGATCGCGACGGTCGCTTGCAGCATCACCCATGAGAAATGATGCGGCAGAAGAACCGACAGCGCGTTCATATGGGCCGGATTGTCGCCGCTGAACGCATAGCTGACGGTTGCATGGACGACGTTGCCGGTCGCGTCGAGCGCAAGGCCCGCAGCGCCCGCGGGATGCGACATGCGATACGCGATCGCGAGCGCGGAGAAAAACAGCAGCGCGACGATCTGGATTCCGTTGATCGCGATATTGACCATGGTCGAGCCGTTGACGCCCTGAAAGGCAATCCACGCGACCGCGAACGAAAAGATCACCGCGACCAACGCCATAAAGACCGGTCCCGGAACGCCCGCATTCATCGTGTTCGGTGCGATGTTGCCGACGATGTATCCGATCATGATTCCCATCGTGGCAACCATGACCCCCGGGTACATCCAGTAGTACAGATGCGAGGCCCATCCGGTCACGAATTTTGCGATGCGTGCGAACTTGTAGGCATGCGTCGTGTTCAGGAACGCCCGCTCCGCGAACAGATACGAGCTACCCGCGCCAGGGTAGAGCTTGGCCAGCTCCGAGTACGAGACCGCCGTCGCATAGGCCAGCAACAACGCGACAAAAATTCCCGACCACATCGCCATTCCCGACGGGAACGCATAACCCGCTTGCTGGACGAACGTTATCCATAGGAAGGCGCCTGGCGCGATTAGCGCCATAGCGTTGACCGTCACCCCGGTCAGCCCAAGTGTCGCCTTCATCTTGGGTGCTTCGTTTGACTCTGCCATCTCTCCTCCTTCGGCTTAGCCCGCCGATTCGGGCTTGGCTCCCCGTCACGATTCAATTCCGATGCGGGTTCGCTTTCGGCCTATGCGCAAGAGCGATGCCATCGATTTGCAATGGGAATTGGTTGCAGTTTGCACGGACGATGCTCATGCGATGAGCAACCGCCCGCCGCACAGTCATCAATCTGGGCTGATCGGTAGAGAGACGGACGATGGTTGGAGAGTGGCCAGGCGGTTAGACGGAGTTTCGCCGCGAACTGATTAGATCGCGTCAGATCGCGATATCGCCGCGCTCGTCGGTGCGGATGCGGATCACTTCGAGCACGTCGGACACGTAGATCTTGCCGTCGCCGATTCTGCCGGTGCGGGCCTTGCGCTGGATCGCGTCGACGACCGCGTCGGTCTGCTCATCGCGCACGATCACTTCGAGTTTGATCTTGGGTTTGAAATCGATGATGTATTCCGAGCCGCGGTAGAGCTCGGTGCGGCCCTTCTGGCGGCCGAAGCCTTTGACCTCGTAGGTGGTGAGCCCGGTGACGCCGGCGAGATCGAGCTCCGCCTTCACCGCGTCGATCGTAAACGGCTTGATGATCGCCTCGACCTTCTTCATCCAGTGCTTCCTTTGCGCGGTGCATTCCGGCGCGTCACTCGCTCAGGTATCGGGCAGACGCAAGAGGGATGCCGCGCCAAAGCGGCGTCCAGACGGGAAATTGCGCGGCGCGATGCGCGCTCAAGAGGCACCGGCCCGCCGGACGGTCATCACGTCCAGGCAGTTGCGGGCTGCGCCGGGACGCTCACGCCTCGTCAGCGGCTCGCGTGTGCGGCACGCCGATCGCGACCATCAGGATGGGACTCTTGCCGGCCGCGTGCGGCTCGAAGAATTTGGTTGTGTCGTCGTCGTAGAAAGTAAGCCCGGTCGCGCCGCGCCCCAGCGCATAGGCGCCCAGATATGCGCGCCCGCCACGGATGCCGGCCTCGAGATGCGCGTCGGAAAAGCCGCGATTACCGAGCGCCGCAAGCGCGCGCTCGAGGTCCGTCATGTAAACAATCAGGGCAGAGCAGTCCCTTCCGAGCGGTTGCTCCAGGCACAGATATCCCGCTTCACCACGAAACTCGCCTGCTTTGATCAGCTCGAACCCGTCGCCGATTTGGTCGTAGAAATAAGCGCCCGGCGCGAGGCCCTCGACCGCGTTGACGATCAGGTAGGTGTCGATGAGCGAGGGAAAGTCGGCGCGCGGATGCGTTCGACCGGTCGCGAGAATCGCCTGCAACTCCTCGCCAGGAATCGGAGCCTGCGCGAACTGACGCGTCGAGCCGCGGCGAAGAATCGTCTCGCCCAGGCCGATCGCGCCGCCGGGAGCGGGCGGGTCGAAACGAATCAGATCGCGCCGAGGCTCGGGCGGGGTCACCGTCGCGTCGGCGATTTCCAAGACTTCCGCGCTGGTCACCAGGCGCGATTCGCGATGGAATTTGACGATCGGCTCGTAGCTTACTTCGCTCTGCGAAAGCGCGATCGACTCGAACGGGAACGGTTCGAGCACCGGAGACTCGCTCGAAACGGATGCGCCCGCGCCAAGCGCGATCAAGGCGACCGCGCCTTCGCGATCCAGGTCGAGCCCGAGCAGCGATTCGACTTGCGGATCTTCGAAGGCGGTTACGATTTCCGCGCCGATTTGTTCCGCGCCTGACGCCGCGAACAGGTTTGCGATCATCGTACCTGCGTCCCAGAAGCAATAGCGGTACGCGCGCGCGTGGTACTTCCATGCGCTGCGCCAGAAAATCGAGGTCAGGATAATCACCGCGCGCGCCTGCGCGATCGAGCGGCGCCCTGCCGCCGCCCGCGACAGGATCGCGCGGAAGTCGCCGCGCCGCAGTCCGCGCAGCTTCAGATCCGCGGGCGAGAAATGATACAGCGCCGGCTCCAGACCCGGAACGTCGCCCGCGGCGACGTACATCTCGACTGGATAGAGCGCGCCCGCCGACGCGGCCGCGCGAAAATGGTAGTCCTCGCCGCCGACCTGCTTCGAGCGCGTGAGTCCTCCGGTGCAGAACAGAACCCGGGTCAACGCTTCGAGCCCGAGCGCGGCGTTGTCCCGAGAGGAAGCGGCGATTGCCGCAAGCGCAGGAATCGCCGAAAGCTCCAATTCGCGCGGCAGCGCAAGCGCTCCCGCCGTCGGATAAATCTTGTAAGGCGCCGGCCGATTGTCCCAATCCAGCCGATACGCCGACGACCGCACGCTGGTATACGAGTGCTTGGTAATCTCGTGATAGACGCGAGCCGCCTCGATGTACTGATTACCCATTGAAGTCTTTCAGTCCAATATACCCTCTCCCTCCGGGAGAGGGCGGCCACGCACCACCGCCGATCATTCGCCGCCAACATACCGATCGTTCAGTTACCGCGCATCGTGCCTCGTATGCTATACGGACGAACGACCGACCCCACGCCGGAGAGACTATCATGGCCAGTAGAAGCACGCCCGCAGAAGTAATCGCGATGTTCGAAACGTTCAGCAACTGGAGCCGCTGGGGCAAGGACGACGAGCGCGGCGCGCTCAACTTTATCACCGACGCGAAACGCGCAGGCGCCGCCCAGTTGGTCAAGTCCGGACAGGCGGTCTCGCTCGCGCTGCCACTGGCGACAATTCCCGCGGCGGACAATCCGACTCCCGTCACCCATCTGATGGTGCAGGCGGGGCTCGATTCGCACGAGATGCCGCTGCCGTACGCGGGCGACTACTTCGCGATCGCGCCGCATGGGATGGCCAATACTCATATCGACGCGCTGTGCCATGTTTTCTGGCAGAAGAAAATGTATAACGGCTTTAGCGCCGGCGAAGTCGGCTCACATGGCGCGAAGAAGTGCGCGATTACCGTCGCGCGCGAAGGAATTATCAGCCGCGGCGTCCTGCTCGATATTCCGAAAATCAAAAAAATCGACTGGATGGAACCCGGCGACCGGATCTTCCCCGAAGATCTCGACGCCGCCGAAAAAGAGCATCGCGTTCGCGTCGAGGAAGGCGACGTCCTGCTGATCCGCACCGGCCGCTCCGCGCGGCGCAAGGCCAAGGGCGGATGGGATCCGAATCGCGTCGGACTTCCGGGCCTCGATGCGACCTGCCTCGAGTGGCTGCATTCGCGCAAAATCGCGGTGCTCGGCTCCGACAGCGT
>JBAPSR010000200.1:0-3471 GCA_049281755.1 Binataceae bacterium (SeqCode) | reverse complement strand
GGACCCAGCAGCTCCATCGCGAAAAGTTGCACGCGCAGATTAAGCTCGGTGCCGCAGAGCTTCATCATCGATCCTTCCGGTCCCGGCGGCATCCCCTTGAGCCGGCGCGTGAGCTGCCGATAACCGGTGTACTTGAGCGCGTATGCCTCGCACGCGAACTCCGAGATCTTCTGGCGCACGCCGGCGTCGTCCCATGCGGTCTTGCCGTTGCGTGGCAGTTTCTTGGCAAGATTGACCAGCTCGCGCACCTGGAACATCGCGCCGCGATCTCCGCCGCCGCCCGATCGCTCGAACATCAGCGTGGTGATCGCGACCTGCCATCCGGCGTTCTTCTCGCCGACCAAATTTTTCTTCGGCACGCGCACGTCTTCGAAAAAAACTTCGTTGAAGCCTTTGCCGCCGGTTATCTGCACCAGCGGACGCACCGTCACTCCCGGAGATTTCATATCGACCAGCAAATAGCTGATGCCCTTGTGCTTGGGCGCGGCGGGATCGGTCCGCGTGAGCAGGAAAATCCAGTCCGCATGATGCGCCGCCGAGGTCCACACCTTCTGCCCGTTGACGACGTAGTCGTCGCCGTCTTCGACCGCGCGGGTCTGCAGCGAGGCGAGGTCCGAGCCCGACCCGGGCTCCGAATAACCCTGGCACCAGATTTCTTCGGCCTTCAGGATCTTGGGAATATGCTGCTGCTTCTGCTCGTCGGTGCCCCAATGAATCAGCGTCGGCCCGAGCAGATTGATGCCCATGCCGATCATCGGCGCGGAAAGCCCCAGGCGCGCAAGCTCCTCGTTGTAGATGATCGTCTGCATCACGTTCAGGCTGCGGCCGCCGTATTCCTTGGGCCAATTGACCGCGAGCCAGCGCCCCTCGCTGAGCTTCTTGGCCCAGCGCACCTGCGCGTCCCATCCGCCGCCGCCTTCATCGCCCATCACTTCGGCGCGATGCGGCGCGAACTGCTTGTTGGCTTCGAGCCAGGCGCGGAATTCGGTGCGAAAGGATTCGTCCTCGGCGCTGTAGTTGAAATCCATGATCCCCTCCTGAGGCGGCGAAATTTGCGTGTCGCCTGCCCCGGATTTGTGCGGTTTCCCAACCGTAAAAATCGCACACAATGGGTTCCTTCGCCAAGAGTCTCCGGGCCGTCGGTCAATGGTGTCATTCCCGCGCGTGGCTGCCGCGCGAGGAATCTCTGCACGTAGCGAGGCTTGGAGCATGGCCGCCTCGGGATTCCTCGCCCAAGGCTCGGAATGACGATCGGGGGTTCGGTAGAAGCTACGATACTCATGCACCGAGCCCACAACCGTCATTCCGAGCCCTGGGCGAGGAATCCCCAGGCGCGTTGACAGTGATGCATGGTGGTGCTCGGACCGCCGCGCGGCGAGTTTGACTTCATTTTGGCGATCGCGGAAAGTCGGGGCATAACCGCCATGGAGTTGAAAATCGATCTGCCCGCTGACGTCTTCGACGATCAGTTTCCCGAAGCTGATTTTCGCGCGCGGGTGCGCGAACTTGCGATTCTCGATCTCGTGCGATCGAAGCGGCTGCATGAGCATGAGGCGCTCGAAATGCTCGAGCTCGGGCGGCGCGAGCTGGTCGCCAAAATGAAAGAGCAGGGCTTCGCGCCGACCGAGGATCTCTTCAACGAGATTCGCGGCGCGCTCGACAAGGCGATCGCCGCACGGCGCAAGCCCGGCGCTCAGCAAACGAAAACCCGGAGGTAAAACCGCGATGCGCCTGCTGCATACGATGATCAGAGTGTCGAACCTCGATGAATCGCTCGACTTCTACTGCAACAAGCTCGGCATGAAGCTGCTGCGCAAAAATGATTTTCCCGGCGGCGAGTTCACGCTCGCTTTCGTCGGCTACGGCGCGGAGCGCGATCAGACCGTGGTCGAGCTGACCTACAACTGGGGCACCTCGAAATACGAAATCGGCAGCGCGTTCGGCCACCTCGCGATCGGCGTCGACGATATCTACCAGACCTGCGCCGATCTGAAAGCCAAGGGCGTCAAGGTCGTGCGCGAGCCCGGTCCGATGAAGCACGGCACCACCGCGATCGCCTTTATCGAAGATCCGACCGGATACAAAATCGAGCTTATCGAACAGAAGCGCGCGGCCGCGTAACGCGTTTGCGGAGGACTCAAGATGAAAGCCGCGGTCTTCAAACAAATCAACCAGATGGCGGTGATCGACGTTCCTGCGCCGAAGGCGGGCGCCGGCGAAGTCGTGCTGAAGGTTCACAACTGCGGCATCTGCGGCTCCGATCTGCACGCCGTCCAATACGGGATGGGACTTCGGCCCGACACGGTCATGGGCCACGAGTTCTGCGGAGAGATCCACGAGCTCGGCGCGGGCGTGACCGGCTTTAAGAAGGGCGAGCGCGTGACCGCGTTGCCGTTTATCTCCTGCGGCGAATGCGATCGATGCCGCCGCGACGACGGGATGCATTGCGAGCGCATTCGCAGCCTCGGCCTCGGGCAATTGCCCGGAGGCTACGCGGAATTCGTGATGTGCGGTGCGTCGAGCCTGCTCAAGCTGCCCGACAACGTCAGCTCGCGCGAGGGCGCGCTGGTCGAGCCGCTCTCGGTCGGACTGCATGGCGTCAATCGCGCAAATCTTAAACCGGGGATGGGCGTGGTCGTGATGGGTGCCGGACCGATCGGACTTTCGGCGACCATCTGGGCTGCCGCCAAAGGCGCAAAGGTGGTCGTCTCCGAGCTCGCGATGGGGCGCAAGGAGCTCGCGCTGAAACTCGGCGCGTCGGCGGTGGTGAATCCGAAAGAGGAGAGTCCCGCCAAGAAAGTCGCCGAGCTTACCGGACGACTGCCCGACGTGGTCTTCGAATGTATCGGCGTCAAAACCACGCTCAGCTCCGCGATCGATATGGTGGGGCTGCACGGCCGCGTCGTCATCCTGGGCGCGTGCATGGAGCCCGACCAGATCACTCCGCTGACCTGCCTGTTCAAGGAAGTGGGCCTCGAATTTATCGTCGGATACAACCGCGCCGAATTCAACGAGACGATCGCTGCGATCGCGTCGGGAAAGATCGATCCCAAACCGATGATCACCGACGTGGTCTCAGTGGATAAGGTTCCCGAGATGTTCGCGGCGCTGAGAAATCCCGGCGCGCGCGCCAAGGTGCTGGTCGAGTTCGCGCACTAAATCCGTCAGCTCAGGTCGCAAGATGCAGGAAAAATTCGACGCGTTGATCGCCGCCGCCGCCGACTCGATGAAGCGCAACTTCCTGCCGGGATGCGCGATCGGTGTTATCGCCGACGGACAGGAATTCAGTGCGGGACTTGGCGTCACCAGCGTCGACAATCCGTTGCCGGTCGACGCCGACACGCTGTTCCAGATCGGCTCGACCACCAAGACCTTCACCGCGACCGCGATCATGCGCCTGGTCGAGATGGGCAAGCTCAGCCTCGACGAACCGATTCGCACCTATCTGCCTGATTTCGCGATGCGCGATCC
>JBAPSR010000199.1:0-2912 GCA_049281755.1 Binataceae bacterium (SeqCode) | reverse complement strand
CATCCGCGCCTCGCCTTCGTCGGCGAAGATCGCGGCGACGGACTTGCCGGCGCGCGCGGCAACCGTGGCGTCGGTGTCTTCGAAGCGCCAGCCGAGGTGCCGCGCGACGATCGGTCCGATCACGCTTTTGCCGGTCGCCATGAAGCCGGTCAGGATCAGTTTCGGCGCCATCTGGTATGTCATCTTACGCCGTCGCGCAGCCGTCCGCGCGTGTCAGTAGCTGCGCACCTGCTCGAGGTAGCTATTCCAGTTGCGCGTGATCTCCGCGAGCGAGTCGCCGCCGAATTTCTCGAGGAATGCGGCCGCGAGTTCGAACGCCACCACTGCCTCCGCGATCACCGCCGCCGCGGGAATCGCGCATACGTCGGAGCGCTCGATCGTGCCGACGGCTTCGGCCTTGGTCCTCGTATCGACCGACTTGAGCGGACGCATCAGGGTGGAAAGCGGCTTGAACGCGACCCGCACCGTGAGCGGCTCGCCCGTGGACATCCCGCCTTCCGTGCCGCCGGAGTTGTTCGAGTCGCGCGTGAAGCGGCGCGCGCCTGCGTCGTAGCCGATTTCGTCGTGCAGGCCCGAGCCCCGTATTCGTCCGACCTGGAAGCCCGCGCCGAACTCGACGCCCTTGGCGGCCTGCAAGCTAAGCAGCGCGTGCGCGAGGCGTCCGTCGAGTTTGCGATCCCATTGCACGTGGCTGCCGAGTCCGACCGGAAGCCCGGTCGCGACCACCTCGACCACGCCGCCCAGCGTGTCGCCGGTCTTCTTGCACGCGTCTATCTCCTCGATAATCGCGCGCTCGGCGACAGGGTCGGCGACCCGCACCTGAGATTCTTCCGTGATGCGCCGCAAGTCCGCACAACTCAGATCGCGCGGAGTCTTCGCCTCGGTCGCGCCGATACTCACGACGTAGCCGAGCACGTCGATTCCGAACGGCCGCAGGAGTTCCATCGCAAGCGCGCCGATCGCGACGCGCGCGGTAGTTTCGCGCGCCGAAGCGCGCTCGAGCACGTCGCGAATATCGTCAAGGTTGTACTTGAGCACGCCCGCAAGATCGGCGTGCCCCGGACGCGGCCGCGTGATCACCTTGGCTTCGCCCGCATCGGCCGGATCGGCCGACATCCGTTTTTCCCAATTTTTGAAATCGCGATTCGCGATGATGAACGTGACCGGACTGCCCATCGTGCGCCCGAACCGGATTCCCGAGACGGGACGAACTTCGTCCTTCTCGATCAGCATCCTGCCGCCGCGGCCGTAGCCTTTTTGCCGGCGCGCGAGGTGCTGGTTGACGCGCGCGAGGTCGATTTCGAAGCCTGCAGGTACGCCCTCGACCACCGCGACGAGTTCGGGGCCGTGCGATTCACCGGCGGTGAGAAAACGCAGCATCGATTACATTCCCATCCCGGCTGCATAGCCGCTCCACCGGGGCATCACGATTCAACCATTCCGGGCGATGGCTTGGAAGCAGGGACGCGGCGGTTGCTCGCGCGCGATTCGGGAGTAGATTGCTCTCGGCACCGCGGCCTTGAGCGGAACCCCCTCGATGCAGGCGAAAGTGGTAATCGTCGGAGCGGCGCACGGCGTCGATCAACTGACCTATGACATTCCTCCCGCGCTCGCGGACCGCGTCGCGCCGGGTCATCGCGTGCTGGTGCCGCTGCGCTCGCGCAAAGTTACAGCGGTGGTGCTCGAAGTTGGACCGGAGCTGAATGCGGGCGCGCTCAAGCCGATCGCGGAGCTGATGGAGCCGCAGCCGCTGTTCGACATTGCCCATCTGAAGCTGCTCGAATTTCTCGCAAGCTATTACATGGCCCCGCTCGGCGACGCGTACCGCAGCGTGATTCCTTCGGTCGCGCGCGTCGAGTCGCGCGTCGAATATCGCGTGGCGCAGGCGCCCGACGTGCTGCGCGCCGCCGCGCTAAGCAAAGTCGAGCGCAAGATTATCGATCTGATTTCGCGCCGTCCCGCGCTCGCGAGGCGGCTCGAGAAGCTCGGGCCGCCGGGCGAGGTTCGCGCCGCGCTCGCGCGTCTCCAGGGCGAAGGGATTATCGAGCGCCACGACGCAACCCGCGGACGCCATCGCGAGCGCGAGGAATTTTTCGCGCGGATATCGCCGCAAGCGCGTACACCCGCGCTGCGCGGCCCCAAACAGCGCGAGGTTTACGCACTCGTCGCGGCTGCCGGCGAAGCCGGTCTCGCGCTCCAGGAATTAGCCGGACAGATTCGCGGCGCCGGGCCGATCCTTAAATCGCTCGCGCGGCGCAAGCTGCTCGAGCTCGCACCTATCACGGAGATCGCCGCCGAGCCGGCGCGCGTCGCCGGCTTCGAGTTGAGCGACGAACAAAAAGTTGCGGTGGGCGCAGTCGCGCCTGCCGTGGAGCAGAGCCGCTTCGAGACCTTTCTTCTCTGGGGCGTCACCGGCAGCGGCAAGACCGAGGTCTATCTTCATCTCGCCGCGCGCGCGCTCGCGGCCGGGCGGCAGGTGCTCGTGATGGTGCCGGAGATCGCGCTCGCCGATGAAGTGGTGCGCTCGTTTCGCGCGCGCTTCGGAGCGCTGGTCGCGGTCGCGCATAGCGCGCAGAACGTGAGCGAACGATGGGCGAGCTGGATGAGCGCGATCGGCGGTTCGGCGCGAATCATGATTGGCCCGCGCTCGGTCATCTTCGCGCCGATTCGCGACGCTGGACTGATCATCGTCGATGAAGAGCACGACGCCGCGTACAAGAACGAAGAGGGCATCCGCTATCACGCGCGCGATTTGGCGGTCGCGCTGGGCGGCTACAGCCGATGCCCCGTCGTGCTGGGCTCGGCAACTCCGTCGGCCGAGTCGTTCGCGAATTCGCGCCGCGGCCGCTACCGGCTCCTGCGGCTTGCGCGCCGCGTCAACGATCGCGCGATGGCGCAAGTCGAGATTGTCG
>JBAPSR010000198.1:0-11399 GCA_049281755.1 Binataceae bacterium (SeqCode) | reverse complement strand
TGGTGGGCGGTGCAGGTTTCGAACCTGCGACCCTCGGCTTGTAAGGCCGATGCTCTACCACTGAGCTAACCGCCCCCATCGCGAAAAGAAAAGCCCCGCCCATCATGGGCAGGGCTTTATAGTACTGAATTCGATTGGCTATTGGCAGCCTCGAGGGCGTACCTCGTCGATCAGGACCCGGTGCTGGGTGCGGCCGCTCCTTCAAGTCCTTCGTTGAGGGAATCCTTCAGCTGCTTACCCGGCTTGAACTTGGCCGAGCGGCTTGCCGAGATCTGAATCGTCTCGCCGGTCTTCGGATTTCGCCCCGCACGCGCCTGGCGCGTCGAGACTGAGAAAGTCCCGAAGCCCGAGATGTTCACGCGGTCGCCGGTCTTGAGCGCGGCGATCACGTCGTCGAGCACGATATTCACCGCACGCTCGGCGTCGGCCTTGGGAAGTGGAAGCTTGTTCGACAGTGCTTCAATAAGTTCGGCCTTGGTCATGGCTCTGCTCTATGCGGCCTGCGCCGCCGTTAGGCCGCGTCCCGCGGTCGCGCGGGAATCACGGAGCTCCAGTTTCCTCGCGTCCCCGGTTACGAGAGGTTCGTCGGCGACGGTGCCGAGTCTTCATCGTCGTCGGCCGCGATCGGCGTCTTGCTCTCCGGTTCGTTCAGGAAGGCTGGATTGACCGACGGCGGCCGTGGCTTGAAAAACGCCTCCGGGTCCGCCAGTACCAGCGCGTGCCGCAGCACTTCGTCCATGTGCTCGACCTGAATGAGCTGGATCCCCTTCAATATCGCCGGCGCGATCTCGCTGATGTCCTTGCCGTTCTCCTTGGGCATCAGGATCGTCTTGATTCCGCCGCGATGCGCCGCCAGCACCTTTTCCTTGAGTCCTCCGATCGGCAGCACGCGTCCGCGCAGCGTGATCTCGCCCGTCATCGCAAGGTCGTTACGCACCGCCGTGCGCGTCAGCGCAGAGACCAGCGCGGTCGCCAGCGTGATTCCGGCAGAGGGCCCGTCCTTGGGAATCCCGCCTTCGGGAACGTGAATATGGATATCGATCTTGTGGTAGAAGCTCGTATCCAGTCCCAGCATGTCGGAGCGCGAACGCACGTACGACAACGCCGCCTGCGCCGATTCCTGCATCACGTCGCCGAGCTGCCCGGTGATCGTAAGCTTGCCGCGGCCGGGGACGATCGTGACCTCGACGCTCAGCAGCTCTCCGCCAAGCTCCGTGACCGCGAGGCCCGTAGTGACTCCGATTTGCGGTTCGGTCTCCGCGATTCCGTAGCGGAACTTCGCCGGTCCCAGATACTTCGCAAGGCTCGAGGCCGAGACCTTGACGTGCGCGTTGCGATCGGTCTTGACCACTTCGACCGCGACTTTGCGGCATACCGACGCGACCTCACGCTCGAGGTTGCGGACTCCGGCCTCACGCGTGTAATGGCGGATGATTCCGAGCAGAGCCTTGTCGGTGAACTCGATGTTTTCGGGCTTAAGGCCGTTGGCCTCCATCTGCTTGGTCACCAGGTACTTCTTCGCGATTTGGGCTTTCTCAGTTTCGGTGTAGCCCGGAATCCGGATCACTTCCATCCGGTCCTGGAGCGGACGCGGGATGCGATCGAGCGTGTTCGCCGTGGTCACGAACATCACCTTGGAAAGATCGTAATCGCAGTCGAGATAGTGATCGTTGAAGGTGAAGTTCTGCTCCGGATCCAGCACTTCGAGCAGCGCTGACGACGGATCGCCGCGGAAATCGGTTGACATCTTATCAACCTCATCCAGCAGCATCACCGGGTTCGACGATCCCGCCTTGCGGATCGACTGGATCACCTTGCCGGGCAGGGCGCCGATATATGTGCGGCGATGCCCGCGGACTTCGGCTTCGTCACGCACGCCGCCCAGCGACACGCGCACGAACTTTCTGCCGGTCGCACGCGCGAGCGACTTGCCCAGAGAAGTCTTGCCGACTCCCGGAGGTCCGACCAGGCACAGGATCGGTCCTTTCATTTGGCCGACCAGCGTCTCGACCGCGAGATATTCGAGGATCCGTTGCTTGACCTTGTCCAGGCCGTAATGATCTTCCTCGAGGATACGCTCGGCTTCCTTGATGTCGAGCTTGTCCTCGGTGTACTCGAACCAGGGCAGCGCGAGGAACCAGTCAAGATAATTGCGCACGACGGTCGCCTCGGCGGACATCGGCGACATCATCTTGAGCTTCTTGATTTCGCGTTCGCACTTTTCGCGCGCCTCGGTCGGCATCTTCTTCTGGCGCAGCTTCTCTTCGAGTTCCTGGATCTCGTTCTTGAATTCGTCTTTCTCGCCGAGCTCCTTCTGGATCGCGCGCATCTGCTCGTTCAGGTAGTACTCCTTCTGGGTCTTCTCCATCTGCTTCTTGACCCGGGAGCGGATGCGCTTTTCGACCTCGAGAATTTCCAGCTCGGAACGCATGTAGCCGAGGATTTTTTCCAGCCGCTCAGCAGGATTGGTAGATTCGAGCAGCGCCTGTTTGTCCTCGAGCTTGATTCCCAAATGTCCGACAATCTTGTCGGCCAGAAACGCGGGATCGTCGACCGCCGAAATCGAAGCCACCATCTCCGGCGGAATTTTCTTGTTCAGCCGGGCGTAGTTGTCGAAGGTCGATACCACTGAGCGCATCAGCGCCTCGACCTCGGTCGAGCGGTCGTACACTTCTTCGATTTCCTCGGCCTCGACCTGGTAGAACTCTTCGTCGGGCAGGTAGCGGAGGATCCGTGCGCGCTTCTTGCCCTCGAGCAGTACCTTCACCGTCCCGTCGGGCAGGCGCAGAAGCTGGACCACGATCGCGAGCGTGCCGATATTGTAGAGGTCCTGGGGCGACGGTTCGGCGATCTTGGCGTCTTTCTGCGAGACCAGAAGAATCGGCTTCTTTTGTTGTTCGGCGGCCTCAAGCGCCTTGATGGATTTTTGGCGGCCCGCGAAGATCGGATAGACCTCGTGGGGAAATACGATCAATTCGCGCAACGGGAACAGCGGAACCACGTTCCCGGTTGCGTCGCGATTATCTTTTTTGTCGTTACGAAACAGCATCTGTGTGGATCCCGAGTCTCCCTCGCGTCAGGCGGTTTCAGCGGTCTTCTGATAGACCAGAAGCGGCTGCTCCTTCTGCGTCACCACTTCCTCCGAGATCAGAACCTCCTTGATATTCGGCTGCGACGGTATGTCGTACATCAGGTCCACCATGATGCTTTCCATGATGGCGCGCAGCCCGCGTGCTCCGGACTTGCGCTTGAGCGCCTCGCGCGAGATCGCGCGCAACGCTCCCTGCGTGAACTTCAGATGCACGTTCTCCATGTCGAACAGCTTCTGGTACTGCCGCACCAGCGCGTTCTTGGGTTCGTTCAGGATGCGCACCAGCGCTTCCTCGTCCAGTTCACCCAGGGTCGCGATTACCGGCAGACGCCCGACGAACTCGGGGATCAGTCCAAACTTGAGCAGATCTTCCGGCTGCACTTCGAGCAGCAGCTCGGAGATGGTCTTGGGATCGCGATGGGTCAGATCGGCGCGAAAGCCCATCGTCTTGCCGGCGGTTCTGCGCCGGATAATATCGTCCAGGCCGACGAACGCACCGCCGCAGATGAACAGGATATTGGTCGTATCGACCTGCAGAAATTCCTGCTGCGGATGCTTACGGCCGCCCTTGGGCGGCACCGACGCCATCGTCCCTTCGATTATCTTCAGCAGCGCTTGCTGCACGCCTTCGCCCGACACGTCGCGCGTGATCGAGGGGTTGTCGCCCTTGCGCGCGATCTTGTCGATCTCGTCGATATAAACGATTCCGCGCTGGCATCGCTCGATATCGTAATCGGCGTTCTGCAGCAGCGACAGAATGATGTTCTCGACGTCCTCGCCGACGTAGCCCGCTTCCGTGAGCGAGGTCGCATCGGCGATCGTGAACGGGACCTGTAGGAAGCGCGCCAGCGTTTGCGCCAGCAGCGTCTTGCCTACCCCGGTCGGGCCGATCAGCAGGATGTTGGATTTCTGCAGCTCGACGTCGCCGGTCACCATCTGCGAGTCGATTCGCTTGTAATGGTTGTGGACCGCGACCGAAAGAATTTTCTTGGCGCGTTCCTGGCCGATTACATACTGGTCGAGAACGCGTTTGATTTCCGCGGGCTTCGGAACCGCCGACGATTGGCTGAAAGCCTCTTCGCTGTCCGTCTCTTCGGCGATTATGTCGTTACAAAGATCGATACACTCGTCGCAGATATAAACCGTTGGTCCAGCTATCAGCTTGCGTACTTCGTCCTGGCTCTTGCCGCAAAACGAACACACCAGATTGCCCGAACGGTCGTCATGCTTGGCCATTACTGCCTCCCGCGGTTCACTTGGAGGGCCTCCGGCTAACGAATACCTCATCAATGACTCCGTATTCAACTGCTTGAGTCGGAGACAAGATGAAATCGCGGTCCGTATCCTTCTCGATTTTCTTCACGTTCTGCCCCGTGTGATGCGCCAGGATGAGGTTCATCTCTTCGCGTGCACGGACCATCTCGCGCGCCTGGATGTCGATATCCGTCGTCTGTCCTTGCGCGCCGCCGTGCGGCTGATGCATCAGGACCCGCGCATGGGGCAGGGCGTAGCGCCGCCCCTTCTCTCCCGCAGCGAGCAGAATCGCCGCCATGCTGGCGGCCTGGCCCAGGCACAGTGTTGACACTGCCGGCTTGACGAACTGCATCGTGTCGTAGATCGCCATCCCGGCGGTCACTTCGCCGCCCGGCGAGTTGATATAGAAGCTGATTTCCTTTTCCGGATCTTCGGATTCGAGGAACAGGAATTGCGCCGTGATCAGGTTGGCGACGTCGCCATTAACCTCGGTGCCGAGAAATACGATCCGGTCCTTCAACAGGCGGGAAAAGATGTCGTAGGCGCGTTCACCGCGGCCAGTTTGTTCGACTACGATCGGTACCAGGTTGCTCATAAACCCTAACCGCGTCGCAGCCGGCGCTCTCATGAGGATAACAGGCCGCTGACGCCATCAAATTGTATCGACTCCGCAATACTTGGGCAACGTCCGGCAGTTTTCAAAAACTGTTTGGGGACTTGACTCACGCCTTCTCTACACTCCCGGCGTTGCTCGGCTCCCCCTCGACGTGCTCGCGCTGGGCGCGTGCCATGACGAGGTCCAGCGCCTTTTCACGGCGCATAGTGACGCGCAGGCCCTCGCGATTGGCTTCGTCGCGATAGAACTCGGCCGCGCGGTCGCGTTGGCGGCCCGATTGCGTGACGATCAAGGCCACCCGGTCGCCCAGTTCCTCGTCGCTGACCTCGATATTTTCCTGTTCCGCGATAGCGTCAACCACCAGCGAGGTGCGGGCGCGCTTTTCGGCCCGCTGCTTGAGATCGTCCGCCGAAGCCTTGACGCGTTCCTCGACCTGCTCGTGCGGGATACCTCCCGCCTCGAGCGTGTTGTGCAGCTCCTGCTCCATCACGCGCTGTTCGCGAGCCACCAGCGATTCCGGCAGCTCGACCGGATTGCGCTCGATCACGAGGTCGAGCAATCCCTGGCGCGCGCGCGAGTCAGCTTCATCGCGGGCGTGTTTCTCGAGTTCCTCACGCACGCGCACGCGCAGAGCAGCCAGATCCTTGCAGTCCCCCTGGTCCTTGGCGAACTCGTCGTCGAGGTTGGGCAGAATCCGCTCATAGATTTCCTTGGCGTTCACGCGCCATTCGACCGTCTTTCCCGCGAGCTCTTTTTCCGCGTAGTCCTGTCCATAGGTCTTGACGCCGCGCGCGATCTTGCCGATCTCGGCGCCGATCAGGATTTCGTCAATCTGATGCGCGACCGCGGTCTTCGTGGCCTGCAGCAGCCGCTCCTGCACCGGAACTCCCGACAGCGCCTTGTCGCCCTCGAAGCCCTCGACCGTGGCGAGCACATAGTCGCCTTCCTGAACCGTGCTGCGCCCTTCGATTTTCTTGAGCGTAGCCTGGCGCTCGCGCAACGCCTGGATCGTGCTATCGATCTGGTCTTCTTTGACCTCGATCTTGAACTCGGGAATCTTGAGCCCCGCGTAATCCTTGACCGTCAGCTCGGGACGCAGATCAAAAGTCGCGCTGAACTTGAGCGACTTGGCGAGGTCGGTCTCTTCGGTGACGATCTCCGGAGCGACTACCGGCTTGAGCGCGTTTTCTTCGAGCGCTTTTTCGGTGTATTCGCGCACCAGCTTTTGCAGCACCTCGCCGCGAACCTGGTCGCCGAAAAACCGCTCGAGCATCAGCCGCGGAGCATGGCCGGGGCGAAAGCCCTTGAGCACCACGCCGCGCTTCAGCTCGTTGTAGGCCGAGTCGAGCTCGCGCTTGATCTCGTCGGGCTCGACTTCGATGGTAAGTTTGCGCCGCAGCGCCGAAGGGGTATCGATATTTACTTGCATGGCGTCTTGAACCTTACAGATAAACACACGCAACCGCCGCGATTCAACCACAAAGGATCAATTTTGCATCGCCGCGCAACCGGGCGAAATCCCGTTCAAAGCGCCGCTGCTTGTGGCGAGGCTCCGAAGCATGGACGCCTCGGGATTTCTCGCCCATAGCTCGAAATGACGACCGTAGATCCTGCAGAGGACTCGATGATTACGGCATAGAGCCCACATTCGTCATTTCGACTGAAGGGAGAAATCCCGGGCGCACGTGCGGTGTCCGAGGAAATGGCGAGACTCACAGATGTCGCCGCAGCCCTTGAGGGCGCGAATATCGCGTCGCAAACCGTCGCCGATGCCTCAGTCAAAATTACCGACTCTTGCGGCACTTTGGTTATGGACATCGTTTCGCAGAAAACCTAGACTGCGCCAGATGCGCTCTGCGGATTGAACTCGCCGTGATCGTCTATCTTATGACCGATGAAGCAGCGAATGGAGGATAGCGCGCGCAGACGCATCTAAACCCTGAAATTTCGGGAGATCGAACGGACGATGAGTGAAGCGAATATCGCACTGCCGGCCCTTACCAACGGGCAGGTAATGATTCTGTGGCTGATTTTTATTTCAGCCTTCATCGGACTGGGCTACGGCCTGGTCCTGGTCCGCACCGTTATGAGAGCGGACCCGGGCCCCAAATCCATGACCGACGTTGCCGACGCGATCCAGACCGGCGCGATGGCGTACATGCGCCGGCAAGTCTCGACGATGATCTTTTTTGTCATCGTGATTTTCTTTGCCTTGTTCTTCATGTATCGCCACGTCTATCACGACCTGTGGCTGTCGCTTGGAATATCGATTGCCTTCCTGATGGGCGTCAGCGCCTCGTATTTCTCGGGCTTCGTCGGAATGTGGCTGGCGGTCAAGGGCAACGTGCGCAGTGCTAACGCCGCGCTTACGTCATTCAAGGACTCGATGGAGCTTGCCTTCAAGGCGGGCGGCGTCTCCGGGATGTTCACCGTCGGCCTTGGACTCCTTGGCGCGACGATCATCTTCCTGGTCTATCAGCAGGATGCGATGAAGGTGCTGATCGGCTTTGGCTTCGGCGGATCGCTGGCTGCGCTGTTCATGCGCGTGGGCGGCGGTATCTACACCAAGGCGGCCGACGTCGGCGGCGATTTGGTCGGCAAGGTCGAGCAGGATTTGCCCGAGGACGATCCGCGCAACGCCGCGACGATCGCGGACAACGTCGGCGACAACGTCGGCGACTGCGCCGGAATGGCAGCCGATATCTTCGAGTCCTACGAAGTCACCCTGGTCGCCGCGATCATCCTGGCGGCATTCGCGGTCAATGAGCCCGACTTCAAGGCCGCGTACGGCGCGTTCTCCGGAATGTTCGCGATGAAGCTGATCATGTTCGCGTTCATCCTGCGCGGAGTCGGGGTGTTTTCCTCGATTCTCGGAATCATGGCGGTCAAAGTGCCGGTTGGTTCCGCGATGCGCGATCCGATGAAGCCGATCAACAACGGCTACATGGTCTCCGCTCTCGCATCGGTAGTCGGATTTTTCCTCGTCAACTACTTTTACATGCAGGACCCGCGCACTGGCGCGACCGACTGGCGCTTCGCCTGCTGCGCGACTTTCGGGATCGTCCTAGCGATCGTAACCCTTTGGCTCACCAACTATTTCACCCATCCCGACAAGGGTCCCACCACCGAGACCGCGATCGCGGCGCGCACCGGCCCGGCGACGCTCATCCTGTCGGGCCTCGCCGAGGGACTCGAGTCCTCGGTGTGGGCGCTGGTGGTGATCGCGATCACGATCATCGGCGCGATGCTTCTGTTCCACGAATCGCTCGCCCTCCAGTTCTATGGAATCGCGCTGACCGGACTCGGGCTGCTCACGACCACCGGTTTCATCCTCGCGATGGACACCTACGGACCGATCACCGACAACGCCCACGGCATCTTCGAGATGGCGGGGATTCATCAGGAAGAGGCGTCGCGCACGCTGTCCTGGATGGACGCGATCGGCAACACCACCAAGGCTCTCACCAAGGGACTCGCGATCGCGACCGCGGTTATCGCGGCGGTGTCGCTGTTCCGCTCGTTTATCGATGAAGCCCATCTGGGCGCTATCGGCGTGCAGCTCAACATGCCGACCGTGTTCGTCGGACTGATGATCGGCGGCGCGGTTCCGTTCCTGTTCAGCTCGTTTGCGATCAAGGCGGTCAGCCGCGCGGCCTACCAGGTCGTGTTCGAAGTCCGCCGCCAGTTGCGTGAGCATCCGGGGATCATGAAGGGCACCGAGCTTCCCGACTACGCGCGATGCGTTGATATCGTCACCGAGACCGCGCAGAAAGAATTGCTCGGCCCCGGAATCCTGGCGGTCTTCGCGCCTTTGCTGGTCGGCTTCGGACTCGACGCCGGCGCGCTCGGCGGATTCCTCGGCGGCACGATCCTGACCGGCCAGTTGCTGGCAGTCTTCATGTCGAACGCGGGCGCCAACTGGGACAACGCCAAGAAGAAAGTCGAAGACGGCTTCCTGGGCGGCAAGGGCACGGATATTCACAAAGCCACCGTGGTCGGCGACACGGTAGGCGACCCGTTCAAAGACACAGCAGGCCCCGCGCTTAATCCGATGATCAAGGTGATGAACCTGGTCGGAATTCTCGCGGCGCCCTTCTGCACCGCGGCAATCGATGACGTAACCGTCACGCGAGTCGTGGTGGTGGTCGTATCGATCGTGTTACTCGCGATCGCGGTCGCGTTCTCGAAGCGCGGCTCGCTCGCCGGCGAATCGACCGAGGCAGGCACGGCAAAAGTCGCAGCCTAAGCCGCGAATTCCCCAACGGGCTATCTCAGGCGGGCGCCGCGCAAGCGACGCCCGCTTTCATTTGCCCGCAAAGGATCCCTGCTGACGCGTGGGTGAGGGTGTGGCTGACCTGCTGCGCGCGACACCCCCGAAGTCGAGCCTCGCGACGCGCCGCTACGAATCGAGCCCATTTTCGTAGGGGCGGCTCGCGAGCCGCCCGTCTCCGCTTTGCCTCCCGATCCTCAATCCATATAGATAAATGAAATCTTGGATTCTCTTCCTATTCCAATCGAGCATCGGATACTCGGACGCTCCGGCATGAAAGTCAGCGCCGTCGGCTTTGGCGGCTCTGAGAGCGGGCGCGGCGGCACCGATTGGCGCTCGCTCGCGAAGCTTCTGAATTCCGCGATCGACTCCGGCCTCAACCTGATCGATACCGCCGAATGCTACGGCGACGGCGAGGAGCAACTCGGCCGCGCCCTCGGCGCGCGGCGCAAAGAGGTCATCCTGATGACCAAATGCGGCCACGCCGAAAGTGGATGGGGCGATCACTTCGCCGCGCCGAAGATCCTGACCGAGACGATCGATCGAAGTCTTAAGCTCCTGCGCACCGACTACGTTGACGTGATGCAGTTTCACAGCCCCGATCTTGCGGCGCTGGCAAATCCGCGCGTGATCGATGTACTGACCCGCGCGCGTGACGCCGGCAAGACGCGGTTTATCGGACTCAGCGCCGACGGCGAAAGCGCGCTCGCGGCGGTCGGGGTCGGTATCTTCGACACGCTGCAAACCTCGCTCAGTATCGCGGATCAGGAAGCGATCGATCTGACTATTTCCAAAGCGCACGCGCGCGGGATGGGCATTATCGCAAAGCGCTCGCTCGCCAACGCCGGGTGGCGCGCCGACAACCGCGACGCCTACGCCGCTCCGTATCGCCAGCGTTTGCGCCAGCTTGATTACCCATTCCTCGCCCGCAAGGACGTTGCGGCGACCGCCCTGCGCTTCACGCTCTCGGTCCCTGGCGTGAGCGCTGCGCTGATCGGGACGACCAGGCTCGGCCGCTTCGAGGAAAACGCCCACGCCGCGTCGCTGGGTCCGCTATCCTCTGACGACTACGAAGCGATTCGTGTCCGCTGGCGCGAAGTCGCGCCAGCCACTTGGACCGGCCAGCGCTAAGACATCCAAAGGCCGCGACGTTGCGCCGGGTCGCGCGTCGAGTAGAGTAGGGCGGCGATGCGAATCAACCCGGGGCCTTTCGAGCCATTCGTCTATCTCCTGCAAACGCGCGCGAGCTTTCGGATTCTCGGAATCGGCGGACTTGTCCTTTTCACGGTCCTATTTTTATTGATCGCATGGCCGCACGGCGCCGGCTACGTGATCGTCGGCCTCATCCTGCTCGCCGCGATGCTCGCCGCACGGACGCTAGGGCGGACCGGCGCCGCAGTCGGCGCGAGCGAAACGACGCTCGACGCGGCGCTCGCGGTAATCTTCGTTCTGTACGGCCTAATCTGGATGTGGCATCGCCCCGCGTTGGGAGTCGTCTTCACGCTATGGGTCCCGCTCGCCTTCCTCAGCACGACCTCGCCCGCACGAGCGGAAAACTCGCAGTGACGGCCTGAAATTCCCTCTCCCAATCCTGTAGGGAGAGGGACAATCCAGACAGAGCAGGATTATGGATTCATGATCCGAGCTGATTCTGATCTACAATCCCCTCATGGATATCGCGTGGATTGGAACTGGAATCATGGGCGCTCCGATGGCGCGGCGGCTTATCGCCGCGGGACATCGCGTGCGCGTCTTCAATCGGTCGCCCGAAAAAGCGCGCGCGCTTGCCGCTGACGGCGCGATCGTCGCCGCCGATCCCGCGCAGGCCGCCAGCGGCGCCGCGATCGTTTTCATCATGGTGCCCGACACCTCCGATGTCGAAGCCGTCGTCGCGAAGATCGAGCCGACGCTCGCGTCCGGGCAAACCGTTATCGACATGAGCACGATCGCACCCGCCGCCGAGCGCGCGATCTCTGCGCGGCTGCGTGCGCGCGGCGTCGATTACCTGGACGCTCCCGTATCGGGCGGCGACGTCGGCGCGCGCGACGGCACGCTGACGATCATGGCCGGCGGTGACGCGGATACGTTCGCGCGCGTTCGCCCTGTCCTCGAGCATCTGGGGCATCGCGTGACGCTGATGGGTCCGTCGGGCGCGGGACAGATGACCA
>JBAPSR010000197.1:0-1535 GCA_049281755.1 Binataceae bacterium (SeqCode) | reverse complement strand
ACCTCGCTCGGGGCAAGCGCCAATCCGCGGCCGCGCGGCTCGTCGGGCCGCGTCACGACGGCAACGACGCTGAAGCGCGGATCGGACTGCGTCGCGACGCGGTCGAGAATATGCGCCGCGAGCGCGGGCGTGCCCATGAAAATTATTTTCAGCGGCGATGCGATTTCAGATCCTGACCCTGGAGGGGGGACGTTCGTCGGCCTTGCCATCCTTGATCAGCTTCTTGAGCTTGCGCCGGTAGAGCTCGCGCTTGATCCGGCTGATGCGATCGATGAACAGCTTGCCGTCGAGATGATCGATCTCGTGCTGCAGTGCGACCGCGAGCAGATCGTCGGCTTCGATTTCGATTTCCTCCTGATCGGGCGTCCACGCGCGGACCAGCACGCGCGCGGCGCGCTCGACGTCGGCGGAATAATCAATCACGGACAGGCAGCCCTCTTCCCAAACGACTTTGCCTTCGGACTCGACGATACGCGGGTTGATGAGCTTGAGCAGATTCTTGCCGGGCTCATCGTGATCGGTGTCGAGCACCACGATTCGCTTGGACTCTCCGACCTGCGGCGCGGCCAGCCCGACGCCGGGCGCTGAGTACATGGTCTGCGCCATGCTATCGATGAGCGAATTGATCTTGCCGTCGATATTCTCAATCGGTTTGGCGACCGTTTTGAGCGACTCGTCGGGAAATTTCCGGATTTTTAACAGCGCCATCTTGAGTTACGTCTAGGAGCAAAAAATCTATCAAAGCGCTCGCCCGCTCGAAAGCCGCGGTCTCGATGGTTCAGGTGTCATTCCCGCGCGTGTGGTTGCCGCGCGCGAGGAATCCCGGTCGGAGGGGCCGCTGCATGAGGCGTGGACGCGGAGCATGGCCGCCTCGGGATTCCTCGCGGAGCCTGCCCTGAGCAACGTCGAAGGGGCTCGGAATGACGGTTGGGGGCTCGGCTGAGGCTACGATTCATGCACCAAGCCCACATAGGTCATTTCGACCGAAGGGAGAAATCCCGAGGCGGTCATGCACCGAGTTCGCATCGGATGCTGCCGCCTTCCGATCCGGATTTCCTTCGGCCTCGCTCAGGACAGGCTCCGACTAGCGCGCGCGGAGTCGCGGATGAGAGGGCCGCTGCATGAGGCGCGGACGTGGTGCATGGCCGTTTCGGGATTCCTCGCGCTGCAGCCACGCGCGGGAATGAAAATCGCAGGATAGTTGGCCAATCAGAGTGGCCCGCTATCGTGCGGAGAGATCGTACTTGCCGAGGAATGATTCCATCGCGAGAGCACATTCTTCGGGCTTTTCTATTTGCAGAAAATGGGTGGTGCCCGGGATCGATTCGTACGGCAGGCCGTGCTCGCGCGCGAGCTCGCGGCCGATCAGCGCCGGCGGCATCGCGCCCACGAGATCCGGATCGCCGCAGATCAGTTTGACCGGCAGCGGCAGCGAACCCATCGCGGTCCACAGGCTCGGATCGGCGACGATCGAGAACACGTTGGCTTCAAACTCGCGCGGGCAGGCGAGAATCCAGTCGCCCGCGCGCGTGTCG
>JBAPSR010000196.1:0-9004 GCA_049281755.1 Binataceae bacterium (SeqCode) | reverse complement strand
AGTCCAAGCTGCGCCGCGCTTGCGCCGGACTCGATGCTGCCGCGCTCGAGGTTATGCACCTGCACGCCGGCCAGCCGAATCCGATCGCGGGCCGGCACTCGCGCGAGCAGATCGATCGCGGCGTTCGTGATCGCGCCGCCGTCATCGCTCGGATGCTCCAGCGTGACGCTGCGGGTCAGAATCGGATAACGGCCCTGACCTAGAGGCCGCGCGAGCTTGAGCTTCAGCACCACGGTGCGCGCGCGGACCGAGTCGGCACGCAACCGGCGGCCGATCGCCTCGCCATGCGCGATCAGGATGCGGCGCAGCTCGCGCGACGCGAGTTCGAGGTCGCGCGCGAAAGTGTTTTCCTCGCCGTAGGATTTTCGCTGCCAGTCGGCGACCACATCGCGCGGGTCGGTTCCAGTTGCCAGCTCATGCAGGCGCTGGCCCTGAGATCCGAACGACTCGCGCAGTTCGGCCGCGTCGCGCCGCGCGAGATCACCGATCGTGCGGATATCGCGCTCGTGCATTCGCGCCAGCGTCACGCGGCCTACTCCCCATAGCCTCTCGACCGGCAGCGGGTCGAGAAACTCTCTCAGGAACTCCGGTCCCAGGACCAGCAGGCCGTCGGGTTTGGACATGTCGGAGAGAATCTTCGCGGCCATCTTGGTGCTGGCGACGCCGACCGAAACGATCAGGCCGGTTTCGTCACGCACGCGGCGCTTGAGCGCGCGGGCAACTTCGATTGGCGCTCCGAGCAGGCGCGCGGTGCCGGTCAGATCGAGAAATGCCTCGTCGAGCGACAGCGGCTCGACGATCGGGCTGGTTGCGTCGAACGCGTGGCGCACCATCCGCGAGATCTCGAGGTATCTTTTCATGCGCCCGGGCACGAACACTGCGTGCGGGCAGAGTTTGCGCGCCTGCGCCGTCGGCATCGCGGCGCGCACTCCGAACTTGCGCGCCTCATAAGACGCGGAAGTCACGACGCCGCGCGCGCTGCGGCCGCCGACGATCACCGGCAATCCGGCCAGCGCGGGATTATCGAGGATCTCGACCGAGGCGTAGAAAGCGTCCATGTCGGCGTGAGCGATCACGCGCGGCCACGGAACTTCTGCACCGGAGATTTCGCTGCGGGGCGCCATCGCGCCCATTATCATTGATTGCGCGCGAGCAGGTCGAGGATCGCGGTGGCGGCTTGTTCACCGCCGCGGACGCAATCGGGGATACCGACGCCGCGAAACGCCGCGCCGGCGAGAGCGAGGCGCGGGATCGCCGCGGCGGCGCGCTCGATTTCAGCGACGCGATCAAGATGGCCGACTTCGTACTGCGGCATCGAATCGGGCCATCGGCGCACGATCGCGAATGCGGGCGCGGCCGTCACTCCCAGCAACTCGCGAAATTCCTCGCGCGCCACGGCGACCATCGCGTCGTCGTCAAGCTGCATCATCGCGGTTTGCAGTTGTCCGCCGATAAACACGCGCGCGAGGATCATTCCGGCCGGCGCGCGGTTCTCGAATTTCAAGCTGGTGAAGCTGCCGGCGATAATCCGGCGGCGCTCAATTATCGGCACCACGAAGCCGAAGCTGTTCGGCGGCGCGGGAAAATCGCTCTCGCAAAAAGCCAGGTTGACGGTCGCCGCACTCGCGTAGCTGATAGCGTCGAGCAGATCGGCGAGATGCGGTTCGGCCGCGCGAATCATCCGCGCGGCGGCGAATGCGGGTGCGGCACAGATCGCGGCGTCGGCGAAAATCTCCTCGCCGCTGTCGGTGACGATCGCGCATCCGTCGGCCCGCGGCGAGATCTGCTTCACCTCGACGCCGAGCCTCACGCACTCGCCCAGGCTGGCGGCGAGCGCGTCGGGCAGCGAGCCGATTCCATTGCGCAGCGTATAGAATAGGCTGAATCGCGCGCCGCTGGTGCCCAGAGCGCGAGCAACTTTACCGACGAGCTTGGCGCGCTCGCGCTCCGCAATCCGCAAGCCGCGAATTACGCTCCCGTGGCGCTGCTCCATCTCGACGAAGCGCGGTGTCGTCGCGGCGATACTCAAGCGCGAGGGATCGGCGGTGTAGATTCCGCCGGCGAGCGGCTGCGCGACGCGATCGAGCACCTCGCGACCGAGGCGCCGTGTCACGAATGCGGCCAGACTTTCGTCGCGCCGATCTTTTCGCTTGGGAACCAGTGGTTCAAGTGCGATTCGGAGCTTTGCTCTGGTCGAGAACAGATCGCTTCTCATCACCGGGCCGAGCCGCGACGGCGCCATCAGCGAAAAGCCGTCGGGTATATCGACCAGGCGGCCGTTGTGAACCACCCGCGTGCGGCGGAATTCCTCACGGGTGGGAATGAGATCGTCGCCAAGGCCGAGGCGGCGAGCGAGCTCGCCGGCTTGGGGCTTTTCGCTCAGGATGGAATCCGCGCCGGTCTCGATCGTGAATTCGTCGCGGTGCACGGTGGCAAGCGGGCCACCGGTATGCGCGGCGCGATCGAGCACGATCACTTCGAGCGGAAATTCGCGCTTGGCCGCAAGCTCGCGAATCCGATGAGCCGCGGCGAGTCCGGTTATTCCGGCGCCGATTACGACCACACGAGTCATCGCGTTACGCAGCGCGCGCGTGGCGCTGAACAATCTCCGCCATCATCGCGATAAACTCCGGATGGTCGCTGACCGTGCCTGCGCGATACATCCGGACTCCGGCCTCGCGCGCGATCTCGGCGGCTTCAACGTCGAGGTCGTACAGCACTTCGACGTGGTCGCAGAGAAACCCGATCGGCACGACGACGGCGATCGCGCCGCGGGCGAGTTTGCGCAGCGCGGGGCCGATATCTGGTTCGAGCCACGGTTCGCGTGAACTTCCGCTGCGGCTCTGAAAGGCGAGCGTCCAGTTTTCGAACCCGATCTTCGCCGCGACGAGGCGCGAGGACTCGGTGAGCTGCTCGACGTACGGTGACGCGGCCGCCATCGCGACCGGGATGCTGTGGGCAGTGAAGATGAGCTTCGCGCGCGCGCGATCGGTGGCCTCCAGATGCGCCAGCGCGTCGGTCGTGCGCGCGGCAACGGCGGCGATGAATTTCGGATGCGCAAACCACGGCTTGGGATAAATGATTTCAGGAGCACCCAGTTTTTCAGCCGCCGCCGCGATCGTTTCCTGGTAGCGCTCGAAGCTGGCTTCGCTGCGATGCGCCGCCATGATGAACGCGAGGACGCGGCGCGCGCCGCCATTCGCGAGAGTCGCGAGCGCGTTGTTAACATAGGGCTGCCAGTTGCGCATCCCGACCGCGACCGGAATTTCGAGCCCGTTGCGGGCAAGCTCCGCGCGCAGCGCGTTTGCCTGGCGCATCGTCAGGTCGTTATACGGCGAACGTCCGCCGAGCAGCTCGTAGTGATGCACCACGGCGTCGTAGCGCTCGCGCGGGACGGGGCGGCCGCGCAGAACATTGTCCAGGAACGGAAGGATTTCCTCGGCGTGCGTGGGTCCACCAAACCCGACGATCAAAACCGCGTCGCAGCCGCGCGGCTCGTTCACTTACTTCTCCGGCTCAGCTCGTGGACCGCGTCCACCAGCGCAATTACGTGATCGACCGGAGTGTCAGGCAGGATTCCGTGGCCGAGATTGAAGATGTGCCCCGGGCGTCCGCCCGCGAGATCCAGGATCGCGCGCGCACGCGTGCGTATCTCCGGCACCGCTGCGAAGAGCGCGATCGGATCGAGATTTCCCTGCACGGCGACATCGTAACCGAGCCGCTTCCACGCTTGGCCAAGATCGACGCGCCAATCCAGTCCGATCACATCGCCGCCCGCCTCGCGCATCAGCTCGAGCAGGTTTCCCGTGATCGTTCCGAAGTGGATGACGGGCACGCCCGGATTCACGCCCGCGATTATCGCCGCGGTATGCGGCAGCACGAAGCGGCGGTAGTCGTCGGGACCAAGGCTGCCGACCCAGCTATCGAAAAGCTGCACGATACTGGCGCCTGCCGCGACCTGCATATTCAGATAATCGATCGTGACGCGTGCGAGCAGGTCCATCAGGCGATGCCAGGTGTCGGGGTCGTTGTACATCAGGGTTTTAGTCGCCTGATATTGGCGCGACGTGCCGCCTTCGATCAGATACGACGCGAGCGTGAACGGGGCACCGGCGAATCCGATGATCGGAGTCTTCGCGCCGATCGCGCGATCGACCAGCTTGATCGACTCGGCGACAAAACCCAGCGCGCTCGCGTCGAAGCGCGGCACGCGATCCAAGTCGGCTGCCGTGCGGATGGGCCGGTCGATAACCGGACCGTCGCCTTTTTCGTAATGCAGCCCCACATCCATCGGTATGAGCGGCAGCAAAATATCCGCGAAGATAATCGCGGCGTCCACGCCGAGCCGCTCGACCGCCGTGACTGTGACCTCGGCGGCAAGCTGCGGGCGCATGCACAGCTCGAGAAAATCATGCTGGTCGCGCATCTTGCGGTACTCGGGCATGTAGCGCCCGGCCTGGCGCATCAGCCATACGGGAGTGTAGTCGGCAGCCTCGCGGCGGCATGCGCGCAGCATCGGATGGTCCCAATGGCGCAGGTGCTGCGCGTTCTCGGCGAGTCGAGAAGTTCTGGGCGCGATTGGAACCTCGGCGTGCGTCGTGACGCGGCGCCGGTCCGCGACAATTGCCGGCGCGCGGGTGATCGCCTCTTTCACCAGATGACCGAGCCTCGGGTGCGCCGGCTCGAAATCCACCGCGACTCCGTGCGCGCGCAATTCTTCGCTGCAGACCGGGCCGATCGATCCGACTGCCATCGCGGCGAGTCCGCGCCGAACCTCGGCGTCGATTCCGTCCGCCTGCGCGACCTGCATCACGTTGGTGACCTGATGCGAGCTGGTGAAGATCGCGGCGTCGGCGCGTCCATCAGCGATCGCGCGCAGTGCGGCGCGCAGCGGCTCGAGGTCGGTGGGCATCGTCCATCGATAAACCGGCACGACGGCGACGTGCGCGCCGCGCGCCTCTAGTCCCGCGATCAGATCGCTATTGGAGACGCCGTATTCCTGCACCGCGACTCGCGCGCCGCGGAGATCGCGATACGCGGCCAGCGCGGCCAGAAGCTCGCGCGAGGTATTAGGCTCGGGGGTAGTGACGGTGGGTTCGATTCCCAGGTCGCGCAGCGCGCGGGCAGGCTTGGGTCCGCGAACCACGGTTACGATCCGGCCAAGCGCGGTGACCAGCGTGGTGCGTGGATGACGCGATTCCATCACCTGGAAAAGCGCTCGCACGCCGACGCCGGTTAAGAAAATCGCGACTTCGATTTCGCCCTCGAGCAGGTGCTGCGCGAAATCGAACGCTGCGGGATTTTCGCCGAGCGGAACCTCGCGCATCGCGGGCGCGACGATCGCGACTGCGCCGCCGCGCGTGATCAGCGCGGCCGCCTCTGCCGCCATCCTGCTCTCGAACGCGACGATGCGAATAGGCAGCCCTTCGGCGGCACGAGAGTTGTCAGCGGGATTCGGTTGCGTAGGAGATTCCATTCATACCTGGCGCGGCGCAGCGCGGCTCGAGGTTTATCTTGCCGCGCGCGCCGCGCCCAAGTCCACCGGGCATTCAGCGACGCGACCGCCCGCGGGATCAACTCGCTGTGCATTGAGGATTAAGGCAGAGGCCACCCGTATGGCGCTTTCCGCATGGCGGCGCGCGTGCTACCAATCGCTGGCTGAGTTCGCGAGTTCCTACTGCACACTAGTCGCAAGTCGCGCCGCACGGCGCGGGGAGCATCTATCGATGAAGATCCGATTCCTGGCACTGGCGATTGCGCTGAGCACGATTGCTCTGGGCGCGTCGATTTCAAATGCGGGCGCGCAGAATCCGGCGCTGATGGCTACAGTTGTGGACACCGCGCCAATTCCCGAAAGCAGAATCCCCGCTTACATCAAGGCCGCGGTCAACGCTCCCGATCGTCCTGCCGACGACAAGGCGCTCGACGAGGGCCGCAAGCCCGAGCAGATGCTGGCGTTCTTCGGAATCAAGCCGGGGATGCAGGTCGCGGATATTTGGGCGGGGGGAGGATGGACCACGGAGCTTTTGTCGCGCGTGGTGGGGCCTAACGGGAAAGTCTATTCACAAAACATTCCGAAATTTCCAGCCAAGTACCAGATGATCGCCGATCAATGGCACGCGCGGGTTCCGCGCCTTGCGAACGTGGTCGAAGTGGCTAAGCCCTTTGACGCGTCGGATCTGCTGCCGGTTCCGCCCAACAGCCTCGATGCGGTGCTGATCAACATGAACTATCACGACATGGTCGGGTTCAAGATCGATCGCGACAAGGTCAACCAGCAGATCTTCACCGCGCTCAAGCCGGGCGGGGTTTATGGAATAGTCGATCACAGTGCGCAGGCCGGATCGGGCGCTCGCGATACGGCGACGCTGCATCGTATCGACGAAAAATTCCTCATCGACGAGGTCGAGAAGTCCGGGTTCAAGCTCAAGGCGTCGTCGAGCGCGCTGAGACATCCAGAGGACGACCGCACCTGGCTGGTGTTCAAGAAGCGCGGGCAGACCGATCGCTTCATGCTCAAGTTCGTAAAGCCGCGGTGACGATTCGAACAGTGGAGTAGTGCGATGAAGGTGGGACTGTTTTCGATCGGGATCGGGACCGCGGTGCATCCGGAAATAATCCGCGGCGCCGCTGTGCATGCTGAGCGGGTGGGCTTCGCGACGTTGTGGGTCGGAGAGCACGTGGTGCTGTTCGATCGCCAGGACTCGAAGTATCCGTACTCGGCCGCAGGCGATTTTCCGCTGCCCGGCAGTGCCGATTGGCTCGATCCATTTCTCGCGCTGACTTTCGCGGCGGCGGCGACCAGCAAAATTCGCCTCGCGACCGGAATCTGCCTGGTGCCGGAGCATAACCCGGTCGTGCTGGCGAAACAGGCGGCGACGCTGGATCGCCTTGCGGGCGGCCGGTTTGTGCTGGGAGTCGGAATCGGATGGTCGGCGGAGGAATTTGCGGCGCTGGGAATTCCGTTCGAGCGGCGCGCACAGCGCACGCGCGAATATATCGCCGCGATGCGCTCGCTGTGGAGCGACGGCGCGGCGACCTATCACGGTGAGTTCGTCAACTTCGACGCCGCGCAGAGTTTTCCCAAACCCGCGCGTGGCGCGAAACTGCCGGTGATGTTCGGCGGCGAGAGCGCGCCAGCGCTAAAACGCGTCGCGGAATATGGCGACGGATGGTTCGGATTCAACTGCGATCCCGATGAGGCGAAGGAGAAGATCGCGAAGCTGCAATCCCTGATGCGGGAGCGGGGGCGCGACCCGCGCGGGATCGAGTACATCGTGTCGCCGTACACCAAAAAGATCACCGGCGACGACATGAAGCGCTATCGCGAAGCGGGCGTGCAGGAGGTGGTGATTCTGTCGAATCCGCCGACGGATGCCGCGCGAATTCCTGAATGGGCCGACCGCCTTGCCCGCGACTGGATAGCTCCCGCCCGCGCCGCCGGCTGATGGCGTGATCGCGCGCCGTGCCTGGTTCCTTTCCCTTTCCGGGTGAGGAACCAAACTACGCGCCGGCGAGGATTTCTTTTGCGCGGGCGAGGTCCAGCGCGATCTGATTCTTCAGCGCGTCGGCGGAGCCGAATTTCTTTTCGGGGCGAATTCGCTCGATCAGTTCGAGCTTGATGCGCTCGTCGTAGATGTCGCGATTGAAGTCGAAAATGTGCGCTTCGATCGAGCGCGCAGTCTCGGCAAACGTCGGGCGCATCCCGATATTGGTGATCGATCCGAACGCGCCGTCGCCCAGAATCACGCGCGTGGCGTACACACCGTCTGGCGGGAGGCATTCGGTCTCGCTTTCGAGATTCGCGGTGGGAAAACCGATCGTGCGGCCGCGCTCGCGCCCGCGCACCACCGGGCCGTGCAGAAAGTGATAGCGGCCGAGCAGCTTGGCGGCGGCGCGAACTTCACCGGTGGTGATCAGCTCGCGCACCTTGGTCGAGCTGACCTCGACTCCGGCGACCTTAACCGGACCTACGACCGTCGTATCGAAGCCAAACTCGCGCCCGAGCTCGACCATTACCGGTGCGTTGCCGGCGCGGTTATGGCCGAAATTTACGCTATGGCCGATCACCACCTCGCGCGCGCCGATGCGGCCGAGAAAATAATCGCGCACGAAATCGCGCGGCTCGATCTGGCTTAGCTCGCGGGTGAAGTTGACGACGATCACGCCGTCGAGGCCCGAAAGCCTGAGCAGCTCGAGCTTGTCCTCCGGCACCAGGATGAGCCGCGGCGCGCGGTCGGGTACCAGTAGCTTGGCCGGCAGCGGATCATAGGTGAGGGCGAACGCGGTGCCGCCCGCGGCGCGCGCGCGGTCGATCGCGGCCCTGAGAATCGCGCGATGCCCCAAATGCACGCCGTCGAAATTGCCCGGCGTCACGACTGGGTACGGATGACGCGCCATCGCGTCGAGGTCGCGGATTATTTCCATCGCCGCTAAACGCGAACCGGCGGATGCGCGCGCGTCATTCGCCGACGAGACTCGCCATCACGGTCTTGGCCGCGGCCGCCTGCGGCGTTCCGTCGTGATCCGTCATCAGCTTTTGCAGCGTCAGCCGCGCGTCGATTCGATCGTTCATTTTGAGGAACGCCTCGCCCTGACGCAGCAACGCCTGCGCGGCGAAGCGACCCTTGGGATAACGCATGACCAGATCGTTGAATTGCAAAATCGCCTGATCGTACTTGCCGGTTTCGTACAGCGCGTTGGCGGCGAAGTAATCCGCCGGCTCGACCAGCGGCGACTTGGGATATTGATGCTGCAAGCGGGTGAAATTTGCGACCGCGAGCGGATATTTTCCGTCCTTCATCGCCTGCAATCCGACCCGGTAGATCTTCACACCCGGATCTTTCGAGCTTTCGGCATTCGAGATCTCCTGATCGAGTTCATCGGGCCAGGTCGCAGCCGGAAAAGCCGGCTCCGCCGATTCGCCAGGCTCGCTCGCGCCGGGTGCTGCCGCACTGGGTCCTCCGACCGCCTCGCCGGGCGCCGCACCTGGTGAAGCGGTGGC
>JBAPSR010000195.1:0-13350 GCA_049281755.1 Binataceae bacterium (SeqCode) | reverse complement strand
TCGAAACCGATTCGGAAGGTCTTGCGCTGGATCGCGTCGAGTTGAGCGTCCACCAGGATCCATCGCGCCTGCTCGGCGTTCCAGTATTCGCAGACCCAATGATCCTCGAACTTGCCGGGCATGAAGTATCCCCCGAAGCCGCATCGCGCACGCGCAGGAATTCCTTTCCCGCGCAGCATCGCGGATAGCATCACGGCGAAATGCCGGCAGACGACCGCCATCCGCGCGCGCGGTTCGCGCGCTTCGGTCAGCGGACGATCGTCGAGAGCGGCGATCCGCGCCAGCATCGCGGAGGTCGAACGCTGATTGCCTTCGTCATATCGTTCGGGCGAGAGTTTCAAGCCGTAGGCGAAGGGCGCCATGTCGCGATGTATCAGCACGCCCTGCACGATCTCGCATAGCGCCGCGAGGTCGTCGGGCAGCGCGCGGAACTTGGCGGCGTGCTCGCCCGGAGTGGTCATTGGTCCGTAGTCCTTAAAATATTCGAGCACCCTCTCCATGATTGCGCTCCTTTCAAAAGAGCTTGTACCCTCACGCGCTCGCTTGATTTGCGCAAGCGAGATACCGCTCCAGGTTTTGAAGCGCCGCCATCCAATCCGGGTTTGAGGCGTTATCAACCGCGGAGATTTCATCGATCGCCGCGCACGCCTCGCCGACGGCGTCCGACTCGGTCGCCGCGACGCCAATCGAACCGATCCCATGATTCGGGCTATCGACGAGCCAGTACCATGCGCGCTCGCCGTTCCAGATCTCAAAACGATTGCCCAGGTAATGACGACTACGCATGTGTCATTCCTCCAAGGTTGCTCCCAACATTGCTCCCGACCTTCCTGCCAATCTTCCTGGCGATCAGATACGTCAGCGAGGCGACGCACAGGATCACGAGTAGCGTTCGCAGATGCGCCGCGGCCGGCATCGAAATCCCGACGCCGGTTCCGACTGCAACGTAAGCCGCGATACATACGGGGCACTTCGGCAGCAATGCCAGAACGGCGGCCGGAGCGATCCATCCGGCTGCATCGCGGCATCGCCTGAGGAGAGTGGCCGATGCGGCGATCGGCTCATGTGCCGAATCGCTCGCATCGACCCCGCAGCAACAATTAGCGCTCAATGGCGGTCCTCCGGAGGTTTGGCATTGCCGTACTCGTCGTGACGGCGCACCCAGTCGGTCAGATTGAAGTTCGGTCCGTTTTCATCGCGGCCTTTGGGTGTGATGTCGAGGTACATGTAGGTGCCTAGGCTCCGCTCGTCTCCCCGGCCATAAGATGAATACGTATGGAAGACGTCGCCGTTATCGTCCTTGAAGAAGACACTTGTACCCGGGAGTTCTTCGGTGGTGGCTTTGGTCTTTGCGTAGTTGTAGTAGACCTCGCCCTGCGCCATTTCATCTTTTTTGAATGACACATGATAGTCGAAGTTAAAGTCGTTGCTGTTGGAGGAAACCCAATTGAAGCGCCATCCCATGCGCTTTTTGTAGGCTTCGATTTCGGCCAGCGGTGCACGCGATACCGCGACGAATGAGACATCGTGGTGCGCGAGATGCAGGTTGGCGCCATCAACATGGTCGGCAAGGAACGAGCAGCCGGTGCATCCCGCCTTCCAGCCCGGACCGAGCATGAAGTGATAGACGATTAACTGGGTGCGTCCATCGAACAGATCGGCGAGGGTCTTTTTGCCGTGCGCCGTGTCGAAGACGTAATTTTTTTCGACCTTGGTCCATGGCAACTCGCGGCGTTTTTCATTCACGGCGTCGAGCGCAGCATTGAGTTCCTTCTCCTTCTCCAGCAGTTGCTTACGCGCTGCGACCCACTGTTCCTGAGAGACGATTGGATGCTGATTCATTGTTCGATCTCCTTTGCTTTGAGTTAATTCCTTCATGTTGTTGCCGCGTATTGAGCCAGGCGATCCAGCGCCTCGCCCCATCCGCGCACATGGTCATCGCGGACTACGACCGTCTCAAACACCGCCTGATTCACGGTCAGTTTCGTTTTGCCTTCATGCTCGGCGAAGGTCACGGTGACCAGGGTCTCGTGACCGACGTTGCCGGCGCCATCTTCGAATGCGTAGGTGAAGACCAGCCGCTCCGGTGGCACGATTTCGCGAAAAATCCCGCGTTGCCGATCTTCACGGCCCTCCGGCGAGCGCATCGAAATACGCCAGGGACCGCCCGGCCGCAGATCCATCTCGCAGAAAGTTACAGTGAATCCGCGCGGGCCCCACCAACGCATCAGGTGTTCCCGCTCGGTCCAGGCTTTGAAGACGAGGCCGCGCGGCGCATCGAAGATGCGCGTGATAGTGAGCGCCGGTTCCGATGATTTCACGGCAGTGCGATTTTCCATGGCTATCAGATATCTCCTCGATCACGCTTGGGCCAAAAATTCTTCCAGACGATCGAGTGCACCGGCCCATCCTCCGCGATGCGCATCGCGGGCAGTGACCGTTTGGAACACCGCCTGATGGAGAGTCAGCTTGGTTCTTGCGCCTTGGTCCTCGAAGGTGACGGTCAACAGGGTTTCGCCGCTGATAGGTTTGCCGTCGCTATCGTCTACGAAGCAGGTCCAGACAATCCGCGAGGGTGGTGCGATTTCTCGAACGACACCATGCCACCAATGGACGACGCCCTCGGACGATTGCATGCGAAAGCGATAAGCGCCGCCCGGCCGGCGATCCATCTCGCTAACGGACGTGGTGTAACCGCGCGGGCCCCACCAGCGCATCAGGTGCTCGGGCTCGGTCCAGGCCTTGAAGACGAGACTGCGCGGCGCATTGAAGACGCGCGTGACAACCAGCGTCGTTTCGGATGATTCAGCGGCGATGCGTTTTTCCGCGGCCATGAGACATCTCCTAGATCAGGCTTGCGCCAAAACTTCGTCCAGACGATCGAGCGCGCTAGTCCATCCTCCGCGATGCATATCGCGCGCGGTGACCGACTCGAACACCGCTTGATGGAGCGTCAGCCTGGTCTTGGCGCCGTGGTCCTCGAAGGTGACGGTCAGCAGCGTTTCGGGTCCGGTCGGATTTCCGGCGGCATCGGCCCACGCGTAGGTTTGTACGATTCGCTCGAATTCGACAATTTCGCGAAAGACGCCCTGCTGCCAGTGATCGCCACCCTGCGAATCGCGCATGTAGAAGCGATAGGCGCCGCCGGGCCGCGCGTCCATCTTGATGATTTTGCCGGTGAATCCCTTTGGGCCGAGCCATTTGACCATCTGCTCGGGGTCGGCCCACGCGTTGTAAACCGCTGTGCGCGGCGCATCGAAAACGCGCGTGATAACCAGCTCGCGTTGCGCCGGAATCGCGGCGGCATTACTTGTCGCGGCCATATTTCTTCTCCTTTTTTCGCCCTTGCTTCAGCAGGCCGTTTTTCACCGGGCTACTTTGTATTTCGTGCAAATAGTCTTCCAGGCGATCGAAACTCTCTTCCCAGAATCGGCGATAGGTTTCGATCCAATCGGATGCCTGCTTGAGTGGCCCCGCCTCGAGCCGGCACGGACGCCACTGCGCCTCGCGTCCGCGCGCGATTAGTCCGGCGCGCTCGAGCACCTTCAGATGCTTCGAGACGGCGGGAAGGGTCATCTTGAACGGCTCGGCCAGCTCCGTGACCGAGATCTCGCCGGAGGCGAGGCGAGCGAGAATTGCGCGGCGAGTAGGATCGGCCAGGGCGGCGAAGGTGATGTTGAGGTCAGGCGACATTGCACGTTGAACGGTTCTTCTATTGAACCATCAAGTTAAATAACTAACAGGTTAAATACCGCGCGAGCGGAGATTTGTCAAGTACCGCAGGATGACGACACCTGAGTTCCTCAAGAGAAAATCGGCAGCCTCGTCTGAAGATGGGAGAAGATTAAAGGAGGGGAGCAGCAACTATACTTTCGCATCGGCGGCTTACCGGGATCATGATGAAGCCAAGCAGACGAGTGGCGCACCGCCTCGGGATTCCTCGCCGGAGCCTGCCCTGAGCAACGTCGCGCGGGAATGACAGCAGTGGATCCTTCGACGCGAAGCGCTACAACTCGGCGCGGATATCCTGCGTCTCCGACAGCACGCGCACCTTCACGTGATGGTCGCTGTCGGCGAGTGATCCCCAGTGCATCGCGAAATTTTCGAGCTGGATGTCGGAGTTGAAGCGCGCCGAAACCCCCATTACGACTTCCTCTGCGCCGAGCACGTACGCCACTCGCGCGATCGCGTAGACCTGGTCGTTCGAGACTGCGACCAGCGGAGTCACTGCGCGTCCGTGGTCTTCGCACACCTTGACGACTCGGCTGAACAGCTTCTGCTCGGCGTCGGTAAAGATCTCGCCGCCGTCGCTCGAGGCGAGGCCTTTTTCGCTGCGCACGGTGACGGCGATCAACTCGGCGCTGTCGTGCTCCGCGAGGTAGCGATGCAGATGGGCGAGATTCAGGGGATCGCGAATCGCGATGATCCGCTTGATCGGGGCGTTCAGGTTGAGATGCGCCGCGTCGAGATGCTCTTCATCGACCATCTCGAGGTTGAACTTCTCCGGTTCCTCGCCGTACGCGTGCTCGACCTGTCCGTTGATCTTCTGCGAGATCTCGAACACCACGAACAATCCGACCGTGAACGAGATCCCCGCAATCGTCGCGACCTCTTTGGTGAACAGGTTCACCACCGCGGTCATAAACAGCACCAGGAACGTGAGCGCGAGCCCAAGCGGAAAGTCCTGGCCGCCGGGACGGAAAAATTTCAGGTTTAGCGGCACTCGCCATAGCCGTTTGTACTTGTGCTTGTAGCGCAGCACCAAGACCGAGAGCGTCTTGAACACGAAGCTCCAGATAACGCCGAAGGCATACGCCTCGCCCAGGACGTACATATCGCCCCTGGAGAGAATGATCGTCGCGATTTGCAGAATCGCGACCATGTTCACGATCCGGTAGTTGGTGCCGAATTTGCGGTGCGGATGCCGAAACCAGTCGAGCAGAACTCCGTCTTCGGCAACCCGGGTCAGAACTCCGACCGAACCGACGATCGCGGTGTTAACCGCGCCCGCAAGGATCAGGAATCCCACGAACACCACGAACGCGCGCAGTGCAAGGCGCAGCCACAGCGGCCCGACCACGTACATCGCAAGGCCGCCGATCAGATCGTCGCCATACAGCGGCATCCGCACACTGTCCGGGATGATCATCACAGCGAAGAACGAGATGAGCGAGGTCAGCAGCAGGCTGTAGATGAAGATGATGAAGCCGGTGCGAAGCAGGTTTTTGAGCTTGGGTGCTTCGATTTCGCGATTGATCTGCGCGAGCGATTCTTCGCCCGACATCGCGAGAATCGAATGCCCGAACGCGATCACAATTCCAAACGCGCCAAACGTCCGCGCCGCCGGCGTATGCGCCAGCCATCCGAGCGAGCTGTCGGGAAAGTTCAGATGCAGCGGCGGCATTTGAAAGCCACGCATGTACAGCGTCAGCCCGCACCATCCGATCATCATCACCGCCATCACGGTGGTGACCTGCATGATGCGCATCGCCTTGCCGCTCGATTCTTCGATCCCGAGGATATTCTGCCACCAGAAATAAACCGTGCACCCGATCGCGAACAGCGCGGCGGTGAAGTCCGGCGGCAGCGCTATCGTGAGATGCCCGAGCCGCAGGATCTCGTTGATCAGCCCAACCAGATACTGGCCTGCGGACACGCCGCTGGTCGGCCCGGTCAGGATATAGTCGAACATCAGGGCTGACACGCTGAGCTTGGCCAGCGTCGAGCCCATCGCTTCCTTCACGACGCGGTACACCCCGCCGCGGGTGAACATCGAGCACGACTCGACGTACACCGCGCGCACCGCGTACGAAAACAGCATCACCGCCAGGATGAAATATGGCGCCGACTTGCCGACCGCGCCTTCGACGATTCCGCCGATGTAATAGGCCGTCGATGCGAGGTCGCAGAGCACGACCGCCGACGCTCGCCAGAACGAAATGAACGCGAGCATCCCGGTGGTAACGACGATCGCGCGGGTTTGTTTTTTTGAGCCTGGCGGCGCCGGAGTATCACCAGCGCCATGAGGTCCTTTAATCGTCGCGGCCAAACAATCCTCTCTTACAGATATCAGGGCAGACCTGTGCGCCAGCCCTTCGCGGTTGGATGCGATTGGATGCAATTTGCAGTCCCCCTGAAAATTCCAGCAAATTCATCCAGCTTTCGATGTCCCACTTGCATTCGGCACGAGCTTGCTTGAGTTTAATCCGTGCATTTTGCAATGGACCGGTGCGGTGTTGCTGACACTTCGGTCGGCACGCGCGCTACAATGCCGCCATGCCATCGCGGGATGTCCTGATCTCTCGATCCGCCGCCAGCGGTGATCTCGCGGGCTTCCATCCTTGAAAATCGCACTCGCATTTATCGTCGGTGCTATCGCCGCGGCTCTATGGTCGCTGGTGCGGACACGCCGGCACATCAGGGAGCTCGCGAAGTCGATCGATACGGCAGCGGCGCGCGAATACAAGACGCGTGTCGCCGAGCTGGATCACGAACGCTCGAAGATCGACGCGATAATCGAAAGCGTCGAGGACGGACTGATCGTGCTCGACCGCTCGCACGCGATCGTCCATATCAACGAAGTCGCCGCCGCAATCCTGGTGCTCGACGCGGGACCCGGCGTGGTCCTCGATGTCCTGGCCGAGCACAATCCGCACGTTGCGCGGCTACTTGCCGCGTTGCGTAACTCGGCCAGCGGTCTCGACGCCCCAGCGGAGTTCAAGGTCTTCCTGCGCGGCCGCGACCATACCTACATCAGCCGCGAGCTCAAGTGGACCGGGCGTTCGATGGAACCGCTCGGCACGATCCTCCTGCTTCAGGACGTGACTTTTATCCGCGATCAGGAGCGCCAACGCACCAATCTCATCGCGACCCTGTCGCACGAGCTCAAGACTCCGCTGACCTCGCTCGCGTTGGGCGCGGAGCTGATGTCGGAGTCGGCGCGCGGCGACGCAACCGACCGTCAGCGCGAGCTGCTCGAAACCATCCGCAACGATATCGGCCGTCTGACCTCCATCGCGAACAACCTGCTCGATGCCTCACGCACCAGTGTCGCGCGGATCGGCGTCGAGCGCAGGGCGATTCTGCTCGACCGCGTGATCGGAGAGGTATGCCGCCCGCTCGCGCTGCAGGCCGAGGAAAAAAACATCACGCTCGAAGTTCTGGCGGCCGGGGCGCCGATTCCCATCTGGGGCGATCCGATCAAGCTGCCTTGGGTGATCACCAACCTGGTCGGCAACTCGCTGCGCTACACTCCAGCGGGCGGACGAATCACGATCGAGCTCAAGCGCGACGGCCAGATCGCGCGCACGGTGGTTACCGATACCGGCAGAGGCATCGCGCCCGAGCTGATGCCGCGAATCTTCGAACCCTACGCGCAGTTTCCCGGCGGCGGCGCCGCGATGGGCTCGGCGGGACTGGGGCTGTATATCGCCAAGGAGATTGTCGAGGCGCACAACGGGCGTATCTTCGCGCGCAGCGGCGACGGACGCGGTACTATATTCACGATCGAGATTCCAATCCGGGAGGAAGCGCTTGGCCAGGATCCTGGTCGTTGATGACGACCGCAATATACGCCGGATGCTCGCCGCGAGCCTCGAGGGCGCGGGCCATCGCGTGACCGAGGCCGAAAGCGCCGAGCGCGCGCTCGAAGTGCTCGCCCCGAGCGAAGCCGAGATCGTGATCAGCGACGTGCGGATGGCGGGCCTGGGTGGATTCAAGCTGCTGCAATCGATCAAGCAGCAGAACCCCGCGGTGCAGGTCGTGATGATGACCGCGTACGGCTCGATTCCCGACGCGGTCGAGGCGATGCGCTTTGGCGCCTACGATTATCTGCCCAAGCCGTTCAGCGCCGAGCATATCCGCCGCGTGGTCGCGCGCGCGCTGGAAGTGCAGAATTTGCGCGCCGAGAATCGCCGCCTGCGCGCCGAAGTCGAACGCCTCTCGAGCCCGGAGAGTTTTCAGACGCTCAGCGCGCACAGCCGCAAACTGGCCGAAACCGCGGCGCAGGTTGCGGGCAGCGACGCGACGATCCTGCTGAGCGGCGAAAGCGGCACCGGCAAGAGCCTGCTGGCAAGCCATATCCATCGCACCAGCCCTCGCAGCGCCGGGCCGTTCGTGCAGGTTGCATGCACCACGCTCAGCGAGCATCTGCTCGAAAGCGAGCTCTTTGGCCACGTGCGCGGCGCATTTACCGGCGCGATCAAAGACAAGCCCGGGCGGCTCGAAGCGGCCGAGGGTGGATCAGTTTTACTCGACGAAATCGGCGACCTGTCACCGGTGGTGCAATCGAAGCTCTTGCGCTTTCTGCAGGAAAAAACTTTCGAGCGGGTCGGCGGCGCCAATACGATCACCGTCGATGTCCGCATTATCGCGGCGACCAACCAGGACCTTGAGCAGCTGGTGCATCTCAAACGTTTCCGCGAGGATCTGTACTATCGCCTCAACGTGATCGAGCTTCACGTGCCGCCGTTGCGTGAACGTCCGGGCGAGATTGCGCGCCTGGCGGCGCATTTCGCCGCTCAGGCTTCGCTGCGGCATCACAAGACTCCACTTGCGCTCGCGCCCGAGGCGACGCGCGCGCTGTCGGCCTATGCATGGCCGGGCAACGTGCGCGAGTTGCGCAACGTGATCGAGCGGGCGGTGGTCTTAAGCCGCGGCGAAACTATCGCGCTCGGCGATCTACCCGATCGCCTGTTGGCGGGCCCGGGCAAGACCGATCAGAGCCAGACTCTCGAGGAGCTCGAGCGCCGCCATATCGAGTCGGTGCTCGAACAAGCGGTAACTCTCGAAGAAGCGGCCGACATGCTCGGAATCAACGTGGCGACGCTATGGCGCAAGCGCAGAAAGTACGGGCTGGACTAAAAAAAACGCCGGCACAGCCAATTGGCGCCGGCGTTTTCAGGTGAAAATGCGATGGTTATTTCTTGTTTAGTCCCTCGCTCAGCCGCGTCTTGGCTTTCACGCAATCGCCAAGCGAGGTAAGCGGACCCGGCCAATCCTGCGAAACGCAATCGGGCAACGCCGCCATCTGCTCGCTCGAATAGCCGCGCGCAGAGAGATCCTTCTGAAGGCACTCGGAATGCGGCCCGTTCTTGCCCGCCACTCCTGCCGCGTCGTCAGCAGCTTCAAGAAACAGTGCGCGCCGCAGCGCCATTTGCACCGCCTGGTCGGCGCTCTTGCCGATCGCGCCCGCGATGTTGCTCGACGGACCGCAGGTGCCGACCGAATCGATAAAAGCCTCCTCGAGCCCGGTGCTGGTCAAATCCTTAGCCGATCCGATACCCATCGCGGCCAGCACAAACACCGCGGAAATGAGACCAATAGCCACTCGCTTCATACGATCCTCCTGCGCACGATTTCGCCGGCCACCATAGCCGATCCGTTGTCCCATCAATGGTTGTAGGACCGGCCCGACGCAATGTCCAGTGGATTAAATAGCGGCGCTTTGGCGCGATTCGGGAATCGGCGATACTCTTGACGCGGTGCGGCGCACGATGGAACTGTCGCATCGCCCACTCGAAAGGAAATTGACTATGGCAAAAATCGCACTCGCTTTCTCGACCCTACCCGACTCTCCGCCAGCTACGCTCATCGACTGGTCCAAAGCCGCCGAAGACGCCGGCATGGCCGGAGTATTCATGACCGAAGCCGGCAACGATGCGCTGGCATGCTCGCTCGCACTCGGGATGCATACCAAACGCATCATGCTGGGCACCGCGATCAGCAATATTTACCTACGCCATCCGATCCTGCTCGCCAATGAAGCTGCCGCAGTGCAGGAGTTCACGGGAGGGCGCTTTATCCTGGGCCTCGGCACGGGGCATCGCGAGATGAACACGATGCTGAAAATCGACATGGGCGATCCGATGACGCGGATGCGCGAAACCGTCGCCGCGATCCGCAAGCCCCTCGACGGCGGCACCACCGGTCCACGCCTCACCAAGAAGCTGCCGATTTATCTTGCGGGAGTATCCAAACCGATGGTGAAGCTCGCGGGCGAGATCGCCGACGGCGTGATCTTCAATTTCTTTCCGCCAAAACGCGTGACCCAGGCGCTGGGCGAACTTGCCGAAGGCGCCAAAAAAGCCGGCCGCGACCCCAAGGCGATCGAGCCGACGATCTTCGCAACCGCGTTTATCTCTGCCGACCTGGAGGCCGCGCGCCGTCCCGCGCGCAAGCTTCTGTCACGATATGGCGCGCTGACGTTCTACGGCAACATGATCGCGCGCTCTGGCTTCGAAAAGGAGATCGCGGGAATCCGCGCGGCGGGCCGCGACGGCGAAGCGGCGATGAAAGCCGTCACCGATGAGATGATCGACGCGACGTTGCTGGTTGGTTCCGAAGCGCGCGTGCGCGAGAAGCTCCAGGCGCTGGTCGCACCGGGAATCGGCACCGCGATCGTATTCACCAATCCAGTCAATGAAGATCGTACGAGCGCAGTGAAACGAACGATCCGCGCGCTTGGGAATTTCTGAAGAAGAACAAAGAACCACCGCCACAAAGACACTAAGAAGACACTGAGAAGAAGAACTGGATGCGGCGTTCCCGAAGGAACGCCGCATCTGCTCTTCTTAGTGTCTTCGTGTCTTTGTGGCCGGTTGAGCTTTCTTAGGCCGCGGCCTGCAGCTTGGCGAAGAAGCCGGCGATTCGTTTGTAGTTGACGCCAAAATCGCCCGTTCCGTTGCGCGATTTCGAGCGCATCTCGACCAGGCTGGTGCCCGCATCGCCCGGACGCACCTGGATCACAAAGTCGTCCTCAAAATGGAACAGGCCCGAAGTGCTGACACCTTCGATCGTCATCGTCGCCGGATCGGCGTTGGTAATCGTCCACGTCGGCATCGACGCGGCAAGATTCTTGACGCGATCGAATGCCGCCGCTGGCGGATCACTAAGATGCAGCGGCGCCAGAGGAGGATAGCCAGACTGCTGTCTGGCCATGTATTTCGCCGCATCGTACTTGAGGTCGCGATTTTGGTTCTCCGGCAATTGCTGTGCGTGGGTGAACTCGGGAGGGTTCGTAAAGTCGGTGGTGATGTCATTGATTCCGGGATATTTGAGTCCCGAAAGAACCATCACTACTACCGGCACCAGAACAATCAGCGACATGATCAAGCCGACCGTCGCGCGCGGACGGCCAGCGGCGCGCTGTGGCGCTCGCGTGCGGAAAATCGCAACAATTCCGACGATGGTCCCAATAAGAGAGATGAGCGTGCCCCAGATCATCGCGGTGACGAAACCCACGAACGGCGCCACCAAGTGAAAATGGGCTCCGATTATTCCCGCCAGGAACAGAACAATCGCGATCATCCCGTCATAAAAAGCCAGCCATGCTGCAATCATCGACGATCTCCCAGGTCCATGTTTTCGCCCGACTGAACTCGGTTACGGTTTGGTACCCCGCACGACGAACTGTGGCAACACGAAAAAAAATCTTCCGCTGGCGACCGCCCGATCCACGGACCCGAGCCATCGCTCGACTTCCGCTTCACTGACGCGGCCGGAGTCGCGCGCATACCGCGCGATGCTCGATTTCAGCATCGGAAGCGAGCGCCCCGCAGTGTCGGCGCCGGCCAGAACCTCGGCCTTGACGTCGCCGAGCCCGGCAGCGCGAAACATCCCGAATAGCCTCCGCCCAATCTTCGGCTCCTTGATCGCGATCGATTTGCTCGCCGCGAGCACGCGCTCGGTCAGATCGCTCGCCTCGGGACCGAGATCGAGCGCGAGCATATCCCAATCGCTATCCACCGCGACGACGATCCCGCCCGACGCGGCGACGCGCGCCATCTCGGTTACGGTAGCCGACGCGGAATCGACGTACTCGAGGACGTTTTTGCAGAACACACGGTCGAACGATCGGTCGGGAAACGGCAGCGGCGGAAACGCGCCATGAACGAATTCTATATTTGCCTTTTGTTCGCGTGCGCGAGCGGAGGACCGCGCGACGAACTCGGCGTTGATATCGACGCCTGTCACCTTTCCGGACGGCCCTACCCGCCGCGCGAGTTCCAGCGTCGTATGCCCTGGGCCTGAGCCGACATCGAGCACGCTTAGTCCCGCGCGCAAATCGAGCGGGCGCAGAATCGGTTCCATCGCAGGATGAAACGCGAGTATCTGGTCGTACGCCGCGTGGCGCTCAGGATCGATCTCGATCCAATGCTGCTTGTAATAAGGCTCCGGCATCGTGCTCCGAGACCGTTATCTCACTGCCGCGCGTAATACAAAGCGCGCCTAACGCGCGAGTAGCTCGGAGAGGCCATTCTCGATCGACACGCGCGGCGTCCATCCGAGGATACGTCCGGCCAGCGATCGATCGGCCAGAGTATCGCGCATGTCTCCGGGACGCCCGGGAGTATGCACGATCGCGCCGCCGAAGATCTTGGCGATTCGGTTGATGCTGACGTTGTGGCCGAAGCCGACGTTGATCGGACGCCCGTCGGCGGCCTCCGCGTCTATCGCATCCATGGCAAGAATATTCGCCGCCACGATATCGCGCACGTGGGTGAAATCTCGCGTCTGCTCGCCGTCGCCATGAATCTCGAGCGGACGGCCCTCGCGCCGCGCGCGCAGGAACGCCGCAATCGCGAGCATGTACGCGCCCTCTTCCGCCATCCGCGGGCCATAAACCGCGAAGTAGCGCAGCACTACAGCCTCGACGCCGTAGAGGCGATGAAACATCCGCGCGTACTCCTCGCCGACAAACTTTTGCAGCGCGTACGGACTGCGTGGATTTGGCGCCATCGTCTCGACCAGCGGCAACCGATTCTGATTTCCGTAAACTGACGACGAGCCGGAGTAAACCAGGCGGCGAATCTTCGCCTCGCGCACCGCCATCAGCACGTTGAGCGTCCCGACCACGTTGGCCATGTGCGTCTCGACCGGTTTGGCGATTGACAGCGGAATGCGCGGCAGCGCGGCGGTGTGGAACACGCAATCGACGTCTTCGGTGAACGCGCCCGCGATCGCGTCGGGGTCGCGAATGTCTGCGTCGACCAGCTCGACGCGAGAATTCACGCGCTCGCGTTGTCCAGTCGCAAAGTTATCGACCACGCGGACGCGAAAGCCGCAATCGACCAGCGCATCCGCCAGATGCGACCCGATAAAGCCGCCGCCTCCGGTCACGATCACCAGCCGCGATCGATTGCTTACCGCCATCATCGAACTCCGGCGCGTGCTCGTGCGCGTGAATAGCGCGCGGGTAGGTCAAATTGAATGGAGATCATGGCTGAGATACGCTTGGACTTTACCTGAACCTACTTGCAGGTTTCCAACAATGGCCACGGACGCAAACCGGATCAAGCTGCTGAGAGATTTGCTCGCCGAGCGAATTCTCGTGCTCGACGGCGCCTTCGG
>JBAPSR010000194.1:0-5951 GCA_049281755.1 Binataceae bacterium (SeqCode) | reverse complement strand
TCGGCAGATCGCCGATCGCGTCGCGTACCTCGGGAACCAGCGCGAGCGTGGTGACGATTCCGCGCACGTGGCCCCCTGCCTCGAAGCCCTGCGCGATAATCGCGTCGGCGCCGGCGGCCTTTGCGCGCGCGGCCTCGTCGGCGGAGCCGCACTGCCATACGACGGTCAGTCCGCATTTCTTCGCAGCGGGAATTTGCTCGATCGGATCGCCCCAGAAAAACGTTACGGCTTCGACCCGTTCGCGCGCGAGCAATTCAAGCGATCCGGGGCGCATGAACGGTATCAGCAGGTTCACCGCGATCGGCTTGCTGGTGAGCGAGCGCGCCAGCGAAATTTCAGCCGCAATCGCTTCGAGATTGAATCCCGCCAGGGCAATCGTGCCGAGGCCGCCAGCCTCCGAGACGGCGGCGGCCAGCCGCGCGTGCGCGACGGTGCCCATCCCGGCCGATACGATCGGGAGATCGATTTTGAACAGATCACAGATGCGGGTGTGGAGCATCGGCGCGTTTCCTCGTTGTGTAGGGCGTTATTTTGCCGCACGTTTGCGGACACCGCGGTGCGTCGTCTTGCGCGCAGATCGGATTTTTCCGGCGCCTTCGCGCGTCGAATGAGCGCGGTAGTATGCGGCCAGGACGGCATGCATCCGCGACTGATAGCCACGCCCCTGGCCTTTGAACCATTCGAGGATCTCGCGGTCGATCCGCAGCGAGACCGGAACCTTACGTTCGGGCAACACGAGCGTCGCGTTGCGCCACCATTGCTCGTCCATGATCGGCGGCGCGTCCGGGTCGGACGCAACGGCCTTTTCGATATCGCGATCCGTGAGAGCGTCAAATCGCGCCCAGTCAGTCATCGTCTTGCCGCGTCGTACCGGAGTCGAGTATCGCACGATATGCTCTTCGCTCATTTTTGTGTGCCCTCCGGGAAGAAATTATTCGGTAGATTTCACCACGTTTCGTATAGATTATTGTGGTTTCCTTACCGTCCATGATCCCGGTCGCAAGTACTCTGGTCTCGCCATAATTGTGGCGATCATCAATTCGCCTGAGGACGCGGCCGTCAAAGATCGTGACAGCATCGCGAAATTCCAATTGGTGCTTCGCCACATTGATGCGATTCTTTGCCTCGTCCCACTCGAATTCTATTGTATATACGATACGTCAATACGTCAAGCGGGCTTGTGCGCCCGTATCGATAGCGTCAGCGGAATTGGGTCGCCCTTGATGCGCCACCATCCGTCGGCGCCTTTGTGCATGAAGGGAAAGATCGAGAAGCAGCACACCGGATGCTCGTGCACGAATTCGATTTGCAGACCCGCCTCGATCAGGGCCGTAACGACGCCGCCGGTCGTGTACATCCATTCGTGAGTGCCGTGCGAGAGCGTCACGGAGTTGTCCGAGTAGTCCGGGCCCGGAGGAAAATTCTGCTGCGCAGTCTCGAAGTATGAGATTCGCGACTTCAGTTCCGTGGGGTTGTCGGTGTCGAAGCACTGCGTCAACGGATGAAATTCCGAAATATAGAAAACACCGCCGGGTTTGACGAAACGCGCCGCCACCTGCGCCCATCGCTTCAGATCGGGCAGCCAGCAGAGCGCGCCGTAAGAGGTGAACACGATATCGAACTGCTCCTTCAGCACTTTCGGCGCGTCGTAAATATCGGAGCAGACAAAAGTCGCGGGAATCTTGAGCTCGGCGCTGAGCTTGCGCGCGGCCGCGATCGCCTGGTCGGAGAAATCCAGTCCGGTGACGGTCGCACCGAGCCGCGCCCAGGACATCGTATCCATCCCGAAGTGGCATTGCAGATGCAGCAGCGGCTTGCCGCGGACGTCGCCGACTTCCTCGCGCTCGATCGGATAGAGATGAAGCTCACCGTTGCGGAATTCCTGTACGCGATACTCGGCGGAGTTCACATGCACCGGAACCCTTTCGTTCCAGTTCGAAAGATTGATTTTCGTCCGCTCGTCCATCGGAGATACTCCAAAGAGTGCATGGCGAGATGCTCTTCCGGCGATTCAGGGTTTGCAGGCGCGCAGAGAAAAGATCACCGGCAATGGGTCGCCCTCGACGTGCCACATTCCGTCGGCGCGGCGCTTCGCGCACGGATAGAGCTGCCATACGCATTCGCGATGCTCGTGGAAGAATTCGATTTGCAGTCCCGCGTCGATCAGCGAGTTCACAATACTGCCGACGGTGTGAATCCATTCGCGGGGGCGGTGCTGCACGATGTGGGTCGGGTCGGCATAGTCGGGGCCGGCTTCATCGACGATAACCTCTTCGCGAAAGTATCCGAATTCGAATTTCGGCGAGGACGGTTGCGGCAGGTCCGAGAAAACCGAGGCGAACGGATGCAAATCCGCGATATAGAAAAATCCGCCAGGCTTGACGAAATGCGCGACAACTTCGGCCCACTCTCGCATGTCAGGCAGCCAGCAAATCGCGCCGTAGGATTGAAACACGATGTCGAATTTTCCGCTGATCAGTTGCGGCGCGTCGTAGAGATTGCCGAGGACAAAGCTCGCCGGGATCGAGAGCTCGGCGGAGAGCTTTCGCGCCAGATCGATCGCCGGGTCAGAGAGATCGAGTCCGATGACGGAGGCGCCGAGGCGCGCCCACGACATCGTGTCGAGCCCGAAATGGCACTGCAAATGGAGCAGCGATTTGCCGCGGACCTCGCCAACTTCGCCGAGCTCGAGCGGGAACAGGACATTCTCGCCGCGCCGGAAACCCTCGAGATTGTAAAATGGGGCGCGCGCGTGGACATCCACCACGCTGTTCCACTTATCGCGATTCGCTTTGAGCCAATCTTCCATCGATAGGTCCGAGGCTGCGCCCTCTCTCTTTCTCCCCCGGAGGGGGAGAAGATTAGGGAAGGCAGCCAGCTTTGGGTCAGGGACGTTCCGAGGAATAGTCCCACGAGATGACGCGCTCGGGCTTGAAACGTACGATCACTACCGGGCTGCCGCCCATCGCCTTGGCGTAGCGCTCGCCGATTTTCGTGCCGAGGTAATGCACCGCCATCCGTTTCAGGCGCGCGTCGTCTTTGGCTTCGGTCATCGTAACGCGGCCCTTCAGGATCACGCAGTTGTACGGCGCCTTGCGCGTATCGACGACCAGGGTGATGCGCGGATCGTGCGCGAGGCACTTGTATTTGAACGCGCTCGCGGCGGTGTGAAACACGATCTCGCCAGAGCGATATTCATACCAGGTCGGCACCGCGTGTGGTGCTCCGTCGGGCGCGATCACGGCGACCACGGCGATTTGCGGCTCTTTCAGGAGCTTGTCGATTGCGCTTTTCTTCATCGGCATCGCGATAGGTTCTCCTGGTTCTAAGGATTGAAGGGAATCCGCAGATTACGCGGATTCGCGTGATGAAGAAAAGCGAGCGGCGCTTAAGCCGTCATTCGTATTCCATTGTTGCGCGCTCTGCTGGTGTCATTCCCGCGCGTGGCTGCCGCGCGAGGAATCCCGAGTACGTAACAAGCACTCCTTCGAGAATGTTCTACGCCAGCGTTGGCGGAGTCCGGGATTTCCTTCGGCTTCGCTCAGGACAAGCTCTCGCGCGCGGCAGCCACGCGCGCGGGAATGACAACCGTGGAATGACTGCTGCTATTTGCCTTTGAAGACGGGTTTGCGTTTGGCGCGGAAGGCGCTGGTGCCCTCGCGCACGTCTTCAGAGGGATTCGTGATCATCACGGAGAGCGCGGCGTCCTCGAGCGCGTTGGCGAGCGTCATCTCCTGCTGCTTGTACATCATGCGCTTCGCCATCCGGATCGCGAGCGGCGGCCCGTCGGCGAGCTGGCGCGCGAACTGCATCGTGCGCGCTTCGAGTTGCGCGTGCGGCACCACTTCGGTGACCAGGCCAAGCTCGAGCGCGGTCTTGGCGTCGTAGACCTCCGCCAGCATGGTCATCTTGAGCGCGCGATCCATCCCCATGAAGCGAGGGAAGAAATATGCACCACCCTCGTCGCATAGAAGTCCGAATTTGAGCGCCGTGTCGCCCAGGCGCGCCTGGTCCGACGCGATCCGGAAGTCGCAGCACAGCGCGAGCGTCAGCCCGCCCGCGACCGCCGCGCCGTTGACCGAAGCGATGACCGGCTTATCGAAGCGGTTGAGCGAGAGCACGAGCTGATGAAAGCCCTCGCGCATTTCGAGCAGATGGCCCATCGGATGGCCGTGGAAGCGTGAGCGGGTGTCGGGCGAGCCGCTGATATCGCCGCCGGCGCAAAACGCGCGGCCGGTGCCGGTGATAACGAGGACGCGAACGGCGTCGTCCTGGCGCGCGAGATCGATCGCGGCGAGAGTTTCTTTGACGAGCGGCTCACTGTAGCCATTCATCCGCTCGGGCCGGTTCAGCGTAATTTTCGCGATCGCATCGCGCGCGTCGTAGATGATCGTGTGGAAGTCCATAGTAAGTTTACCTCCGTCTTGCGGATCGTTCGGATGAGCTCGAAATCAAGACTTGCCGTAACCATCGCGGCAGTCTCTCACGCTGATATACGATCTTTCCGGCGCGCAGCTCCATCAGTCGGATTGCGGGACGGCGCGCGGACGAATTGTCGAGGATGTGCGATTGGTCGGCTTGAAGCACCGTCTGTTTAAGATTCTCAAGGCTGCGCATATATCTGCGGCGAATGTCCGCCTCCGGCACGTCGTGGCCACCATTCGCTACGCGTACCCGGACGCGGCTTATCGCCAGCTCGACGTTTCGGAGGCCGATGTAAATTAGTCCGATCCGATAACCGGAACTTTGAGCGCGGACTATCGTCGCGAGAATCGTCCGACCGGCGAGAGTGGTCTCGCGCGCAAAGGATCGGCCGGACTGAATTAGTATCCGCTCGCGCGTGATCGTCTCGAGGCCTGCACGCCGCTGCGTACCCGCTGCACCGCTCTGCGCAAGCCGAACGGCGAACACATCAGGATTGAGCAGTTCTTCGATTCCGAACCCTACCAACAACTCCCGCCCGGTGGTGCTCTTTCCAGCGCCGTTTGGCCCAGCGAGCAGCCACATCCACGGCCCTTTCCTCATCGCGAGCCGTTTTTCTCCAACTCATCGCGGACCGCCCTCTGCGCGGCGTATTCGATGCGATTGCCGAGATCGGGAAAATGGTCGGGGGCTTGCAGCTCGAGAAACGGAAGCGTGCGGCACTGACCGTCGATATCGTACACGACATCTAGCGACATGATTAGCGAAACTCTTCCAAGTGGTGCGGCGCGCTTGCGGTTATCGTGAATCCAGCGGGCAAGTAGCGGCAGAACCATGGAACGCGCGATGCCAAGGATTGGAGTATCGTCGTAAATCAAGAGATCATGGCGCGTCAGTCCCGTGGTCCTGGAGTACGAATCGAGTTTGCCAAGTTTCCTTTTGATGCTTTCTTCAATTAGTCCCAGCCACTGCCGTTGGTGGTCGTTGGCAGCAGAACCGCTGAGCAGAAGCGGAATGCTGACCGGTTCTGATTTGGTGGCGTGCTCCGCGCTTGCCAACGATTCAGCCGCCGCTTCTCTCTCGGCTTCGGTCATTTGTCGTTGCAGCTTCCGCGTAGTGGCTCTAGTCACTTCGAGGGTAAATGGAGCCGCTCCTGCCTCCGCCAAGGTGAAATCCGGTTCTTTATGTCCCGTGAGTTCGACGACCTCAATAGGAAAATTTATAACTGCGTGGTCGGACCTGGCGCGCAGAAACAAGCCGAGTGCGTAGCGCTCTTCGTCGCGCTTGGTGCGACGAGCGCGAGCGCCGACGTTCCTGACCTCGCGCCAGAATCTTTCGACGTCCGCGCGCGCGCTAAAGCGATGCCTGACTGCGGTCATCCGAACCCTAGCGTCCCTTGAAAGTTGGTTCGCGCTTTTCCAGGAACGCCTTTACCGCTTCGCGATGGTCTTCGGTGCGGCCGGTCATGGTTTGGCCCCAGGCTTCGCGGTCGAGTAGCTGGCGGAAGTCGTGGCTGATGGCTTCGTTCA
>JBAPSR010000193.1:0-1633 GCA_049281755.1 Binataceae bacterium (SeqCode) | reverse complement strand
GCAGCTTGAACTCGGCGAGAATTCGCTCGGCGCTGGAAGTGAGTTTCGAGGTCGCGACGAACAGGCGCCGCCCCGATGCGAGCGCCGTCAGCATCGCGGCAACCCCGTCGTACACGCGGTTTTCGCGAAACCCGATCGATTCGTAGCGCTCGAGATAATGCGCGAAAGCGCGATCGAGGAGCTTCGAATCCTCCGTGCCTAAGAGCCGCGCGAAGTTTTCACGCATCGGCGGCCCGACGCACCATCCGAGCGACTCTTCGGGCGGCGGCTCGGCGTCCAGCGCGCGCATCGCGTGTTGGATCGACCTGATGATGCCCACGCGGGAATCGGTCAAAGTTCCGTCGAGATCAAAGAGCAAGTTGGTGATCGTCATTCTATAGATATTTGCCCGGTTTCAGCTGGACAAACGATACGGCGATCGCCCGGGCGCGTCGAGCGCGGGCATTTGCGGCGATCAAACATCGTCTCGACGGTGGGTTCGCTCCGGGAATTTTTGATCACCAAATCGGAAAACGTCTTGATTTCGTTGAGGATTGCGCTGGACGATACCAGTTCGCTTTTTTTCCGAGGGCTTCGCGAAAAATCGGAAGTATCGTTCCAGACCGGACGCCACCATGTCATCACCTCATCGTTGAAGTATTGCGAACCTCGGGCGCCGGGCGGGAACAGGAAACGGGCGGGGCGTGCCTTGGAGCACGCGATGACTAATTGTAACACATTATTGTCTATCTGTCATCCCGGCACGAAGGCGTTGTGTCATTCCCGCACGCCCTTCGACGGCTCCGGCTGCCGCGCACGAGAGCCGATCTCGGGCGAGACGAGAGGAGATCCCGTGCTCGGCCTCGAGCCGGTGCGCGACCCGCGGACGACTGCACGACCGCCTCGGGATTCCTCGCCTATGGCTCGGAATGACGGATGAGGGCTCTGCGCACGAATATCAGGCGCTCAGCTGTCCCCTCATTTTATCCGCCAAGAGCCCAACCGTCATTCCGAGGCCCTATGCCGAAGAATCGCTCGCCGCGCGAGGCGCGGCGAATCGAGAAGGTGCCGGTTCCTTTAGTCCTCTCCCTCCGGAGAGGTCACGGTGAGGTGCCGTCCGCGCCGCAATCGCAGCTCAGTTCCAGTTCGCACGAAGGAGCCGCAATCTGAGGTCGCGCAAGCTTCAGCGGATGCTTCCGCGTGCTTCCGTCCAGGTTTGATCAGTACGGCCGGTTTTAACCCGCCCTCTTTAATCGACGGAATAAATTCCGTCCCACTCGAATCGTCCGTTGAGGAATCTCCCGTCATTCAGAGGGGGGAGGTTTGTAACTCCTTCGACGAGCTGGCACTAAGCTGCGATTGCGGCGCGGGAGAATCGCCGCGCCGCGCGCGGCGAGGGATTCCTCGGCCTAGGGCCTCGGAATGACACGCGGGGCGTATCTGTCGGATTGGAGAGTATCGGGGAGAGCCGGCTTCGACCGCGGTGATCTCCGTGTGGGATGCGCGTCGATCAGTCCGCGGACCGGATCGGCGAGCGCGCGGTGGCGGCGGCTGTTCGAGTCCTTAGAACATACTCGCGTTCCTGCTTTTGGATTGTCCGAACGTTTGACGTGATCTGGCTCTAGCCGCGCTCCGCGCGCGCAACGCTCGCATT
>JBAPSR010000192.1:0-24243 GCA_049281755.1 Binataceae bacterium (SeqCode) | reverse complement strand
GCAATAGTTCAATGTCCTCGATCAGGTTGGCGGTGTTGTTGCTTGAAAGGTCGGTATCGGCCGCGCTTGCGTGCGGCGTACTCCGTCCGCAGTTGCGTTGGTCGAACAATACGACTCGGTAGGCTGCCGGATCGAAAAGTCTGCGATGCCACGGCGTACATCCCGAGCCGGGACCGCCATGCAACACGACTGCCGGCTTCCCGCGCGGGTTACCGCAGACCTCCCAGTAAACAAGGTTGCCATCCCCAACCTCCAATGCGCCATGTTCATACGGTGAAATTTGTGGATATAGCCCGCTCATGACGGACAGCTTGCCTTTCTTGCAGGCTTCCTGAAAGCGGGAACGCAGAGGGGGCCGGCCAGCACTGCGAAGCGGGCGCGCGATCCGTGTTTAATCAGCGCGCCTTCGATTGGCTGGACCGGGTTTCGGGCTGCGATTGTCTAGAGGCCCCAAACCATATCGGTGTACAACTCGTTCGCCGCCTGGGACATCAACTGCTGCCCCGCGACGGATTGCTGGGTGGCGGCAACCTGAAGGTCAGGCATGTTGACCAGGTCTGACCCGCGTAAGTTCTGGCGCAGGAACTGGGGCGTCGTAGGAACGATCGCCTGGCTGACGACTGGCACCGACACGCTGCTGCTTATGGAGTTACTGCTCCAGAGGATCTTTCCTGAATCGTTGCTGACCAGCTTCGCTTCGACCGACATCGTGTCTCCATACTGCAGTGGTTCCGCAACCGAATTGGAAGTCTTGGAGGACGTACCGAAGTAGAGCACCCGGCCGCTCAGGACCAAATCGGCCCCGGTTTTATCGTTGACGATTTCCAGGCGATCGTGCTGCGCGATCTGCTGCTTCAGCGCAATAGTGTACTGGTCATTTACCCCGGGCACCCGCGTGGCGTTGATGAAATTGTCGACATAAATTGTCTTTGCCGAATCGGGCAGTGTGCCATTGGCGGCGAAACGGAGACTGCAGCTCTGGATAGATATTGCCGCTGACACCGCCAGCAAGAGCGCCAATGAAAAAACGAACCCAACTCGAGAACCGCGAGTCATGGCGTCGTCATTTCCGGCTGCATCGGCGGAATCTGTCCTCTGCCTGATTGCTGCGGCAGCAGGCCGGCACTCTGGAACGGATTCAGTCCGAATGGCGCCTGGCCGATGGAGCCGAGCCCTCCCAGCGTGACTTGCAGGGTGATCGAGGTGTTATTCGGGTTGTAAGTCTGATCGAACCCAGCATCGATAAACCAGCAATCGCAGGCTGATTTCAGGCGTACCCCGATGACGTCGGTGAGCAATCGGCTTGCGGCGAGATCATAGTCCGGCGCGAAATATAATCCCATGTAGTCGCCCACATTCAGGTAAGCTCGCAGCGTCGCCATCGAAATCGCGTTGGTTGACGAACTTGGCGATTGCAGCACCGCGTTGGGGGCGGCGTACGTATACGCCATCTGGACGTATGACCCGATCGATTCCTTGCCGCTATAGACAGTTGGCAGCTTTTGGCCCGGAGGCTGGAATTGAAGTCCGAAACTGGCGCTGTCCAGTCGCTGTTGCGCGCGTGGACTCCAGTCAATCGAGGTGACGCCCGATATCACGCGGTTGGGAAATACGGTTCCGCTGAGAGCCACGTCTGAGAGGCGGGAACCGTCCGGCGCGATCGCATAGCTGGTGTCGTAAGCTTCCTGAAGGCTCAGTCGCAGAACCTCTTCGGTAAAGCCGCTGCTGGTGCTGAAGCTGGGACCGACCTTGCCTCGGGCGATATTGTATCCATAGTTGCCTGCGTTGGGGTTCACATTGCCCATTTGCAGAAATAGCCGCGATGAAACGCCGTAGATGATCAAGCTGCGAGCGTTAACCCGATCGGTTTCGTCGAACAGCGGAAAGCGATTTTGGTTTACCGTTGGGATATAGGTGTATTCCAGCGTTGGCACAATCAAGTCGGTCGCCTGGCCCAGCCCCATCCAGTTCAGATCCGATTTTCCTACCAGGGTTGTTCGCACGCCGACATCGACGTCTGGCACGATCCGGTGCATCAACCCTTCCTGCTCGGACGCGCCCAACGTCAGATTGTTGTTGTAGATCCGTCCTTGGGTGCCGACCGGGATCACATTCACCTGACGACCTGAAACATCATAGGCCGCATAATCGAAACCTGCCGTCATCCATCCGTTGAGATAACGGCTCCACAACCATGGAACGGTAAATTGCGGATTAACATCGAGGCGGGATCCATCCACGCCGGACTCGCGCCAGTAGTTGACGCCCGAGGCGTTGTAAGACAGGTATCCGAACCCGTTGCCAACTCCCTGATAGCCGCTCCAGGTAAGACTCGGCAAGGTCTGCAGAGCATACTTCTGCGGTTGAATGAGGTCCTGGTGCCAGATGCTATTGAGTTGTAAAAAGCTGTCCTCGAATTCCTGCAGCAGACCCAAGTCTGAATCCGCGCTGCGGTTCGCCTGCCAGTTTCCTCCATTCAACCCGTACTTTCCGGACAACACCACGGTGCTCATCTCACGGAAGAACAGACTGTCGCTGGCTGAGGTTGCGGTTCCGTAAGCGAACAGACTGGGAGTCAGATGCTGCTGCATCAAACCCACGATACCCCAGCGATTGACCGGAATATTGGTATCCGCGATCTGGTCGTCTACCGTATCGCTTGCCCGGTTTGCGTTGGAGCGGAAGCTTTCATTGTAATAACTCGTGGTAACCTGCAGGAAATCGTCTTCGCTGTTCACATGGCGATACTCGAGCAGGCCCCCGACGCGGGCGGAGCTTTCGTAGTCACCCGCCGCAGTCATATCTTGATCGGGCGCGATATCAAGAAAGTAAGGCTGCAACAGATAGAAGCCGCGCAGACTCGAATAGCCGATCTGCGGACTGAGAAAGCCACTATGCCGCTCGGGATCGGTATTATACTGCAGGTAGGGCAACGGTACGATCGGGTGACCAAGGATGTCGAAATAGCCTTTCTGCGCCTTCATTTCACCGTTCAGCGCAAGGTCCATATGCTTCGCGTCAAAGCTCCAATCCGGAGAATCACTATTGCACGTACATGTAGTCAGCGTGGCATCTTCGGCGTGATAGTTTTGCCCGGATGTCTTCTGCAACTTACTACCAGTTAAATAGTAACTTTGATCGAGGGCGTGCACTTTCGCGTGGGTCAGGGTCGCTTCCTCGGTCGTCAAATCCAGCGTTCCCTCATCCGCGTAGATGTTCGAATCCGGATCGGTCAGATGCACGTTCCCAGTCGCATGAATCAGCGTGCGGTTGCGCAACGTGATCACGTCGGCCTTGAGCGTGGTCGGCCCTTCCGTCACTTTCGCGTCGCCGGTAATCGTCAGGAGATTTTGCTTGTTGTCGTAAGACAAGTCGCGGCCGCTCAAGAAAATGGGTTCGCGATTCTTGAGGCTCGTTTCCAATGGCTTGAGTTTCTCGCGAACGGTTTCGGCGGCCGTTGGCAGGCGCGACCGGCCGCTTCCCCCTTGCGGTGCTGCCTCCGCAGTCGAAGCCACGAACATCGCCAGAACGATCAAAAGGACTGGCGCGAGCAGCGATACGCGTCGGTCTGTGGCCGGTACGTGAGTGCCATTTCGTCCGCAAGAAACTGCGGATACCTGCCCGGAAACCGATAGATCACGCCGCGCGCGACAGGATTGCGCGGCGCTGGCCGTTGCGGTTGTGCACGGGTCGATGTCCATGTCTAGCCGCCTTCGGCCTGCGCAAAATCGCGCAACTCGCTCCTGTTTTTCGATAGATTCAGTCGCCTCGAACTTGCGTTCGACACCGCGCCCCTAAAAGCGCGGCCCGATACTACTCGATCCGCTTTCGATTGGGAACAAACCCAACTGCCCGATAGGAGCCTTCTTCAACAGTCTGGGTATCGCGAAACGCTATCGCCGGCCCGCGGCGACCCCGGCGCCATTTCGCGAAGCGAGATCGTCGGAGCTCGTCGCTCAGTCGCAGACGCATCGCGAGCAGAGCCGCTGCTGCTCCGCGCTGGTGAAGCTCAACGCGGCCTGCGGTGAGCCAAATGAGTTCGCCGCGCCGAGTGACTGCGCGGTTGCTGGAAGTGAGCTGATCGAGCTGGAGGATCCGGTGCTCGATGCCACGCCCGGGGAGCCGAAGAATTTCGCCGCACCCGCATTCTGTTCGGCGCCGGGCAGCGACCCGAAGCCATTGGCCGCACCGATCCCTCCTGCTGTGCCGAAGGGCGGCGGCTTACCCTCACCGTAAGAAACGCATGCGCCGCTCGCGCTCTGTTCGGCGCTCGAGGAGTTGGCGCTAGTCACCTGGCCCATCCAGTGTGTCGCCGAGGCTGGGCCCGAGCATGTGCAGTTAAACGTCCGCGCCCCGGGCGTCGAATAGGGCGAGGGAAGCGCCGGGATCGCGAGCACGCTTGGCGCGACTGCGGTCGTCACCGGGGCTGGCAATTGCGCCGGAGGGCTCGGTGGCAGGGGTGGCACAACCAGTGGATTCGGCGCGGGCAATTGCGCCCATCCGATTCCGAGCCCGAGCGCGAGTATCAATGGCGGTGCGAGCAAAGCCAACACGCGCAACGCGATGATCGCGCGATGCGTCCGCCGTGCGGGCGAGCGAGTTTGAAAATAAGGCACGGTTCTTCCGATCGTCCGATTAGAAGCGCGCATACCAGGGCGGCTGGTGAGGGTCGCGCACTTCGAAATTGATATTGAACTCGTCGAGCAGCGTGCCTTCCGCGTGCCACAGAGCCAGACGCGCGTTCTCCAACCCAACATCGGATTGAACCTCGTTCCCTTGCGCGGCCACCAGGTTGCTCTGGTACTGCAATAGCTGGTTGGTGGTCGCTGTCCCCACATGAAATTCAGCCGAGACATCGTGCAGGCTCTCTTGAGCGTAAAGCGTGGCTTCGCGGGTGGACTCGACCTGTTCTTCATAGGCGCGCAGATTGGAGAGCGCGCTTTTGACCTGCAACGCGGCCTGGTAAAGCGCCTGCCGGTACTGCAACCGCGTCTGATCCAGTGCGACGCGGGCTTGCGCAAGTCCGGCTTGCGGCGCCGCATTGTCCAGCGGCATGGAAAAGCCTATCACCGCCGCGTAGTCGTAGAATGCGAAGTTGAACATGCGGTTCAGTGCGGATCCGTAGTTGCCACCGAAGGGCAATTCGGCGGCGTTGTCTTTGCCCGGGGGCACCACGGGACCCGCTGGGTTAAAGCAGTTTGCAATCGAGGGCACCGAAATGGTCGCGGTGCATTTCGAGTTGCCTGCCTCGGAAGTCACGCCGAACTGCGCCCCGATATTGAGCTGCGGCAGCATTTGATTTTCCGCGTATTTGACCTGGATCAGCGAACTACGAATCGACTCGCGCATCCCGGCCAGGGCAGGGCTGTCGCTGAGCATGTTCTCGAACGCGGTCTCGTCTGATTGGTTCTCGCCGGACGCGATGTCGGGTTGCTGCGCTGGTTCGATCACCTGCGCGAGCAATGCGCCGCGAGGGTTCAGCGCCACGTCCTGCCGCACAGTGGTTTCGGCGATGTCCAAGCCCGCCTGGGCGGCTTGAACGTTGGCTTTCGCCGTAGCCGCGGCGGAAAGAGCTTCGGTCAGGTTTACCTTCTGCATCATGCCGACCTGGAAGCTCGCGCGATTGACGCGAACCAAATCATTATCGAACCCAAGCGCGGCTTGCTGGACCTTCAAGTTCTCCTCGGCCTGCACGATCCCCCAGTAGTCGTTGCCGATGCGCTGGACGAAGTCGTTGATCGAAGAATCGTAGTTCCATTGCGATGAGCGTTGCGCCGACTCCGCAAGGCGGACGTTGATCGTTGCGAACTGCCAGCCGAAATTCTGCAGCAGCGGCTGCGACAGCGACATCACTATCGTCGGCGTATAGACCGGATTGACCGGACTGAAGACCGTGTTGGTAATCGTGCGATTATTGTCGAACGTGACCCCCAGGGTGCCATTGGTGGAAGAGAGAACCTTACTCACCCCAAAGTTCCAGTCGTATAATTTCGAAACGAAGGCGACGCTGCCCGGATTCTGAAAGGGCGAAGAAACCGGCGTCGCCTGCTTCTCAACGTCGGTCTGCGCCGTTAGCTGTGGATCGAAAACCGCATTCGCCGCTTTGACGCTCTCGGTCGCCGCAACCGGATCCAGCGCGACCGAACCCAAACCAGGATTGTTCCTCAGCGCCAGATAGATCGTCTCTTTAAGAGTGAGCGTCTGCGCCTCGTTGTCTTCCCAGGTCGAGAACTGATCGTGCGGCAATTGCACTGCATGAAAATTCCACTGGCGCGCGAACATTTCTGGCAGCGAAAGGATTGGGTTGCTTTCGTACTGCGCGCCCGCGTGTGGAGAAACAGGTGCGGTGACATCGGGCGGCGAATTCTGCCCCGAGAGCACTCCAGCCTGACCCTGGACTTGCCCGGGACCGCTCGTCGGGCCAGCCTGAGCTTGCCCGCGCGAAGGTAGTGCAATCAGGATCACTAAAATGATCGCACTGAGGAGAATCCTGATCGGCGCCCGCATCCGCGCACGGCGGCCGGCGGCGACTACGAGAGCATCCGTCGTTCGTCCCATCGTTCCTTCCTCACCTCATGACATTTACAAACGAATAGTCGCCGAGACCGCTGCGGACAAGCGCCCGCGCGGCTGACTCTCGGACGAGGTGATATGCCGAGGATACCTCGGGTCAGAGGCGCAGAGCGTTTTCGGCCGACCGGGTGAGCGATCGCAACCCTGTGGTTCGAGAATTCGGCGATGGCTATTGCTTGATCGCGCTAAAGATTTTTTCGGCCTTGTCGTGCATTCGCTTCGAGAACGACTGCTTCTTCTTTTTGGTTTTGGCTTGGGCGGCGTGCCGGTGCTTCGCATGCGTGACCGCCGCCGCCGATCCGCCTTTGCTGTCCGAGTTGGCGGCGCCCGCCGCAGAGGCGCTATGCGCAGAATCTGCCGAGGGAGGATTGTTCTGGGCAAGTGCCGGCAGAGCCATCGTGGTTGCAAGCAAAGCCGCGCTCAGAACCGACGCGGCACGTTTCGTATTCATTTCGGTATGCTCCGAAGTTGCAGGACGAATTGGAAGCGCTGCGGTTTCGGTGAGGTGCCGTCTTCGCTTCGCTATCGAGGCGAGAAACCGGACCGGAAGGAGCAAATAGATCGAACGGATCGAACCCAAAAAGTGCTTGATTCTCCAACGAATTGAGAGAATCTGTCACCCCTCGGCCCGGAGCGAGGTCGCGATATATCAGGCGCCTGAGCTTCGACTCAGAGTTACTCTGGACGAATTTCGAATTTTGTTCAGCAGGTCGCGCAAAACGTTAGGTTGGACCGGCTTCACCAGATGGTAGTCGCAACCGGCTTCTTTGGATCTCCGCCGATGTTCTTTCTCTCCATATCCACTCAAAGCAATGATAACGAGATCCTGTTTGAACGCCTGCGAGCGCATGCGGCGAGCCACCTGGTAGCCATCTATTCCCGGTAACCCCAGGTCCAGCAAGACAACATCGGGATCGAATGTGTGCAGAATATCGATCGCGGCAGCGCCGTTATTTGCGGTGTTGACGGTGTGGCCATCAATCGACAGAAGGGCGCCCATACTCTCCGCAACGTCGTCGTCATCGTCGACCAGAAGAATACGGTGGGCGCCATTTGAACCCACGGGTTCCTGGACGGGCTTCGTTGCGCGTCCCCTCAAAGATGACTCTGGAAAAATGGGCAAACGCAGCGTAAAGATGCTGCCCTGGGCCGGCCCCGCGCTGACTGCATCGACGCTGCCTCCGTGTAGTTCCGCCAGATTACGCACCAGGGACAAACCCATCCCGAGGCCTCTCGAGGTGGTCGTCGGTGACGTATCCACCTGCATGAACAAATCGAAGATTTTGTCAATCTGGTCCTTCGGGATTCCGAATCCGGTGTCACGAACGCTGATGAAGACCTGATCATCCGCGAGTTCCGCCGTAATCGAGATTTCGCCGCCGTTGGGAGTGTATTTAGCGGCATTGTCCAACAGGTTCGCCAGCATCTGGGACAGTCGAACCGGGTCCGCACTGAGCGCAATCGGCGTGGTCGAAATATTGACCGATAGCCGATGCTGCCGGCTCTCGATCTGGGCGCGGGTTGTATCTACTGCCTGATCGAGAGCCGCTCGGAGCTCTACGCGTTCCTTCTGGAGCTTCAGCTTGCCATGAGAGATTCGCGTCAGGTCGATCAGATCATCAACCATCCTGCTCAGATGCTGCGATTGCCGCGCCACGACGCCCATCGCCTTCACCGCTCTGGAATCGTCGATGCCGATGGTTTGCATCACGTCGTTGGCGCTGAGGATTGCGGCCAGCGGGTTTCTCAGCTCGTGCCCCAGCATCGCCAGGAACTGGTCCTTGCTTCGACTTAATTCCGCCTCGTTCTTGTAGGCCCTCCACAGTTGCCATCCTGCCGAAGCGAACCGCGCCAGGGTCCGCACGACGCGTTCATCCTCGCGGTCGAATTTTCGTTGTTCGGTATGCGCTACAATCCATACCGTGCCGACGGGTTTACCGTCGTGTTGAAAAGGAACCAGCAGCGCTTCGACGAATCGTGGCTCGGCCGCAAGCGCCGGAAAACAGCGATCGGCGAGATACATCAACTGGGTGGTGTTCTGGTCGATGCATACCCCGCATGGGCTGGCGTCCCGGGGCATCGTATTGTTTCGGCGCGCCGCGAATACTCCGGCCAGCGATTCCCATCGAAAGACATCGCCTTCCAATATGCTGATCCCGGCGGTATCCGCCTCGCATAGTTCCACTGCGATTTCGACGACCTTTTGAAGCATATTGCGCGGGTTCTCGGCCATCTCGGTCGCGAGTATCGCCAAGGCCCGGTGCTCCGCTTCGTAGTTTGGTGGTCGGGTAGGCCGGGACTGCAGTTCGGAACGGAAGTCGACCTCTGCAAAGGTCGCGCGAGGCGCGTTCAGTCCTGAGGCCGAGCCGTTATCTCCCTCGGAAATTTGCGGAGATAGATTGACTTGCATTGGAGAGTGTTCTTCGCCGATTTCTACGAAGTACGGGAAAACAGGTGCTCGAAGATGAAATCAGCAAACTGAACTGTAACGCACGGCACAAATCGTCGCGAACGAAATCAGTTCCTTGGAGAACGGTTCTATTGCGGAACTGTTCATAACCGATCAGGGCCCGAACTATTGATATTGGCCGATCGCTTGAATCAACTGAAAAATTTCTACTGGTTTTCGCAGAAAACCTTCGATTTCCGGAGTCGCCGCCTTGGGTGGAGGAGAGCCAGAGACCACGAGAACGGGAATCTCTTTCAAGATCGGATCTCCGGCGCGTACTCGGAGGAATGTTGGACCGTCCATAGTTGGCATCGACATGTCGAGCAGCACCACGGATGGCAGCCGCTCAGTTGTTGTCAGAATCTTCATCGCCTCCTGGCCGTTTCCTGCCTGAAGTACGACAAATCCTCTGGTCATAAGGATTTCAGACATCATCTCGCGGATGTTTTCATCGTCATCGACCAACATAACGATCTGATGCGGTACCTCATTGACGGTCGTCATCGTACAAACCTCGAAAAGTTCAACAAAGAAGTTGAGCAATAGTCATGCCTCTGCGCCTGATCGCGACCCACAAACAAAAATAGAGAGCGTGTTCGCGCCGGCAGTAGGGTGCGCAAGCCGCTGCCAGCCGGGCTTTGGAGGGTGGTTTCTTCAAAGTGATTCGCCCGACCGCCCCCTATCGTGGGTTCGTTTTGTGCGGGCTCAGGTGACCCGATCGTCCGATCGAGAGGCGGCTAACAATTACCGTTTTCCGGATTTTGCGTTCGGCGGCTCGAGGGTGGCCGAAAATCGAGAAACGGGTTTCCTCCAGATAGAGCAACATCCGCGTCGCTTTGTTTTGTCGCGTAAGTTCCGGCAGCGGCCGCATTGCCATGGCATGACCGTTGCAAATTTCTGAAACCGAAGCACGGATCCACAACCCAATTAAGACCAATTTTGCGAACGTCACGCGGGCCAAGAGGTAACTCAAAATGGAAAAGCACGACGCTATCGCGCTGCTGAAGGCTGATCACGCAGCGGTCAAAAAACTATTCGGACAGGAAGAAAAGTTGACCAAGCACGATGGTCAGGAGAAACAGGAAATTTTCGATCAGATAAAAGCCGCACTGGAGGTTCACGCGACCATCGAGGAAGAAATCTTTTATCCCGCGGTCAAGAAGGCCCGGTCGGAAAACGTCAAAGACGAAGTGCGCGAGGGTTACGAAGAGCACAAGCAGATAAAAGGTCTGCTCGCCGAGACCTCGGAGGTCACGCCGGCCGACGAGACCTGGGACATGAAAATCAAAGTCCTCAAAGAGGACGTTGAGCATCACGTCAAGGAAGAGGAAGGAGAGATGTTTCCGGACGCCAAGAAGTTCCTGGGTGAAAAGCGCCTGATGGAATTGGGCGCGGAGCTCGAAGCACGTAAACAACAGCTCAAAAAGAATCCTTCGTCGAAGCCGGCATCGGACCATCAACCCGCGGCTCACGCCGCGAAGTAACAATCGTCAGCGAGAGGTAAGCGTTATGCTGAAATATGGAATCGCATGGTTACTTGGAGTCCCAGTGACCGTTCTCGTCATCTGGTTCGTAGTCAGTCACGTTCTCTAGACTCAAATGAGGTATACATCGTTGAAACGACTCGCATTAACCCTGCTATTGGCGTCGGCACTGTTGGGCTTTGGCACCGTCACGATGGCCCAGGATGCGCCGCCCACCGCTGCGGGCGCGATGACCGCGGCTCAGCAATCAAACTCGCAGACCGACGTGGCCCTTACCCGCGAGATTCGCAGGGCCGTAGTCAAAGATCAGTCACTCTCGATGCTCGCGCACAACGTGAAAATTGTCAGCGTGAATGGCAGCGTCACCTTGCTCGGGCCGGTCAAGACTGAAGCAGAAAAAGACGCCATCGCGAGCAAAGCTCAGGCGATCGCAGGCGCGGACAAAGTCCACAATCAACTCGAAGTCAAAGATCAATAATCAGAGGATAACATGGCAAAGAAATCAGTAATAGGTATTGCGAAAACTCAGTCTGAGGCGATTGTGATTGCCGATAACCTGAAAGCGGCAGGCTTCACTTCGAATGATGTGTCGGTGCTTTTTCCCGACAAACAGGGCACCAAGGACTTCGCCCATGAGCAACACACAAAAGCTCCCGAGGGTGCGGCGACAGGCGCCGGCAGCGGCGCAATCCTGGGCGGCGCGCTCGGCTGGATGGTCGGTATTGGAGCGCTCGCAATTCCAGGACTCGGAGTATTCATCGCAGCCGGTCCGATCATGGCAGCGCTGGCAGGCGCGGCCGGCGTCGCAGCAGTCGGAGGATTAACCGGAGCGCTGATCGGCCTCGGTATTCCCGAGTATGAGGCGAAACGCTACGAAGGAAAGGTCAAGGATGGGAACATCCTCCTATCCATTCATACGGAAGACAGCAAGGAGCGCGATCGCGCCAGGAAAATCCTCGAGGAAGGTGGTGCGCAAGATATTTCTTACACCGGAGAAACCTCGGTTCCCAAGGATCAACGGGCGCCTGACATGCGCTAGTAACCGGAATTGGAGATGGGCTTCCCAGCTCCAGAATTCCCATATCCCCAAGCGGAGCAGGAGTGAATCCAATGGCAGCAAAATCGGGTACGCTGGGTCGAATCGCTTCGAAAACAATGGCCGCCGGACGCGCCCACGTCTCCAAAGTACTGAAGGGAGAAGAAACCCTGCCAGAAGCGGCCGGCGCTGCGGTTGAAGATCTGCTCTCAGGATCGAAAGCCAAGTCAGAATCCACCATCAGGGAATCAGCCAAAAAGGCCGGTAAGAAAAAGGTCTCTGCCTCGAAGAGTCCGAAGGCCAGAGACCGCTCGGCGCGCAAGAAGTCCAGGAAGTAATCGGTTTATAGCATCGTGCTGTATTCGCCGGCTGTGAAACGCATTGCGCGTGCACCTGGACCGTACCCTAAACGCAAAACATTATCTGACTAATGCGAAAGCGGCGTAAGGAAAACTCGATGTTGATACTAATTATAATTCTGATTCTACTGTTCGGCGGTGGTGGTGGATACTACGGTTACAACAGCTACGGTCCGGCCGGCGGCATTGTGCCCATCGTTGTGGTCATTCTGGTAGTGTGGCTGCTGCTCGGCCGCGGCGGTTTGTGACGATTCCGGAACCGTTGATCATCGTAAGCAGGAAACGTCGGGAAAGCGCAGAAACGCTTGTCGTTGTAATCCTCTCACGCTACTCGGACTTTTCCTTCGCCGCGTTCGTAGCTAACGCGGGCAAGCGAACTCGTCTTGAGCGCCGCCGCCAGAATGATGCAAATCGCGGCGAGGGCAGTGAAGATCAAGAAGCAGCTTGCGTAACCTGCGGGACCGCGCAACTCGGCGATTAGCCCCATCGCGGGCGGCAAGACGAAGCCACCGAAGGCGCCCAAGCCTCCCACCCATCCGGAAGCACCGCCGACCGAGTCCGGAACATATTTTGGCACCATCTTGAAGACGGCGGCGTTGTTCACGCCCATGCCGATTGCCATCAGCATCACGGCGGCCAACGAAAGCCGCAGACTGGTCGATAATGACATCAAGACGGAACCGGCCAGCAGTGCGCACAAGCCCATCAGGGCGGTGCGCTCGCCGGTGAATCGATCAGAGCAAGAGCCGCCGCCGATTCTCGTCAATGACGCGCCGATAGAAAAGAGCGCGGTCAGGAACCCGGCAGCAGCGGGTGAGAGCTTGTAGTACGAGATCCAAAAAATGGGAAGCCAGGTAGTAAGCGCAAGGAACCCCCCGAAGGTCGCGAAATAGAGCGTAACCAGGACCCAGGTTTGGGGCCGCTTTGTCGCCAAAAACAAACCCTCGCGAGCGGTTCCGGCGGGGAAAATCTCCTGACCTCTTTCACGCGCGATTCGCCGCGCGTCGACGTCGCGAATCCCACGCCGCCGAAGCTGGAAGTACCATGCGTCGCGGCTGATCAGCGCGTATGCGACGGCGCCCGCGAGCAGAAATATGAGCCACGCCCAATATGCTCCGGTGAGTCCCCATGTGGCTATCGCGACCGGCAGCAGGAATGAGAATACCCCAGGCGCGAGGTTGCCAAGGCCAGCGTAGGTGCTCAATGCGAGTCCCTGTCCCGATTGTGGAAACCAATACGAGACTTGTCCAATTCCCACGGAGAAAGCAGCAATCCCACAGCCGCATAAGACGCCCATCGCGAGCAGCAGGGAATAGCTATTCGCATTCAACTTGAACGCCACGAGCAGGCTGGTCATCCCGAGCGTCGAAAGGGTGAGCAGCACCAGGAATGGTTTTCGTCCGCCGGTGGTATCCACCCACGCCGAGAACGGAATCCTCAGCAGCGAACCCGACAGTAGAGGCGCGGCCACCGCGAACCCCAACAGTACCGGCGACAGACTCATCGCGGATTGAAGCGAGTGCGCGATCGGACTAAACAAAGCCACCGCCGCAAAGCCGGCGAAGAAACCGATGGTCGCGCCCGCCAGTCCTTGATTTGGACTACCTTCCAGAGGCGGCATCAGGTCAAACTCTCCGGCGATCTCAGAACGTCCGCGCGAGCTGGATGTAAAGCATCCCGTCGCGTAGCTCGACCGGGTAACTGCCGACGGCGAACTTGTTGTCGACACCGCGTCCGTCAGTCAGCGAAAATTTGTAGCCGTGGAACGGACAGACCACTGTGTTGTGGCCGACGACTCCGTCAGCGAGCGGGCCCTCGCGATGCGGACAGACCGCGTCGAGTGCGTAGACCTCGCCGTTGCGTAATCGGAATATCGCGATCTTGCGCGTGCCGACGAGGAAGCATCGCCCTTGTCCGAGCGCGACCTGATCCACGCTGGCCACGAAGGTCCAAGGCGCGGTTTCCGGTATCGATGAGCTTGAGGAGAGCATCAGATTGCTAGACCTGCCGCTTCAGTTTCGATTTCGATCGGCGCGGCGTCGGCGAACTGGCTAGGCTCGTGCGGATGGCGCCCCTCGGTCCAAGGGTCGCGATAGGCGGCGACTGCGGCTTCGATTTCCCGGTCGAGCCGCGCGGCATCTGCGTCGCTATCCTCGATTAGAATGGATCTGAGACGCTCGATTCCGACTCGCGCGACGAAGCCGTAGCTTCGCTCTGCGTAGTGCGCGTTCTCGCGGTAGTACTGCATGAAGCGGCCCATCAGGGTCAGAACTTCATCCTGGGTTTTCACGGTTGCGAGCAGATCGGCGGCGCGCACGGTGGCGCCAGCCGCGCCGCCGACGTAGATCTGCCATCCATTCTCGACCGCGACAGCGCCGATGTCCTTGACAGTCGCTTCGGCGCAATTGCGCGGGCATCCGCTCGCCGCGAGCTTCATCTTGTGGGGCGATTCGATTCCCTGGAAGCGCTTTTCGATCGCGATACCGAGCTTGGTCGAATCTCCGACGCCATAGCGGCAGAACTCGGTGCCGACGCACGTCTTGCAGGTGCGAAATGCCTTGGTGTACGCGTGGCCGCTCGGCATCCCAAGGTCACTCCAGATGGCGGGCAGATCGCTTTTCTTGAGGCCCAGCAGATCGATTCGCTGACCCCCTGTGATCTTCACCATCCGCGCCTGGTATTTCTCGGCTACGTCGGCGATTCGCCTGAGCTCGGCGGGCGAGGTCACGCCGCCGTATATTCGCGGGATGACGGAGAAGGTTCCGTCATTCTGAATATTGGCGTGGACTCGATCGTTGACGAATCTCGCGTCGCGTTCGTCTTCGTACTCATCGCTCCAGATGGTTCGCAGCAGCGATGCGAGCCCGGGCTTGCTGGCCGGGTCGTCCTTGCCGTCCGCGAGCGCATCGAAGACCGCGGAAACGGATTTGAGATTCCGTTCACGGATGGCCTTGACCAGATCGGATTTCGCCAGCGCGATTGCCGGCACGTAGTAATGAAGCGCCGGGTCTTCCTCGACCTGTCCGTTGCAGGACCATTCGACCAGCTGGCCAACGATAGCCTTGCAGGAACCGCATCCGGTTCCGGCGCGAGTCGTTTCCATCACGGATTTAAGGCTTCGCTTTCCGGCCGCGACGCACCGCGTGATCGCTCCCTTGCTGACGCCGTTGCAGTTGCAGATCTGAACGTTGTCGGGCATCTCGTCGAAGGTCACGCGGGCGCTCGGTGCTCCGGTATCGAACAGCAACGAGAGCCGCTCTTCGGGCAGGCGGATTCCGCGATCGAACGCCTGCATGAGGTAGGCAGCCTTGCTGATGTCGCCCATCAGGATTCCGCCGACCAGCCGACCGTCGCGAATGATGAGTTTTTTGTAAACGCCGCGCTTGGGTTCCATGAACTGTACGACGTCCTCGTGCTCGCCGTCTTCCGCGATCACGCCCATCGAGGCGAGCTCGACTCCCATCACCTTGAGCTTGGTTGCGATCTTCGAGCCCGCGTACGCGGCATCGCAATCCGCGCCGGTGATATGGTCGGCGAGAACTTTCGCCTGCTCCCATAGCGGCGCCACCAGGCCGTAGACCCGTCCGCGATGCTGCGCGCATTCGCCGACCGCGTAGATGTCCGGGTCGGAGGTGCGCAATTGATCGTCCACCACGATTCCCCGCTCCGTCGTGAGGCCCCATCGCGAGCCCATTTCGGAGTTGGGCGTGATCCCGGTTGCGATCACGATCATGTCGCACTCGAGCGTCGAGCCGTCTTCGAACGCGAGGCCGGTCACTTCAGTGTCGCCGAGCGCAGCCTTGGTGAGCTTCTTCAGATGGACCCGGATGTCCATCGCCTCGATAGTATGTTTCAGAATTGCGCCCGCTTGAGGATCGAGCTGCTGCTCCATCAGATGACCCAGGAGATGGATCACGTGGACCTCGACGCCGTGATTGATCAGGCCGCGCGCGGCTTCGAGGCCGAGAAGACCTCCGCCGATAACCGCGGCGCGGCGGCATTTTGCGGCGTATTCGGCGATCTTGCGGCAATCGTCAAGGGTGCGGAACACGAAGACGCCGGGCCGGAATTCGCCGTTGGGCTTTCTCAGCGCCGCGATCGGCGGAATCGACGGGCGGCTTCCGGTCGCGATCAGAAGCTTGTCGTACGGGTACCAGTTGCCGTCGTCGCAATGGATCACCTTGTGCGGCCGCGCGATCACGTCCACCCGAACCCCGGCGCGCAGCGTGACCCCATGCTCCTCGTACCAGCCAAGGCTGTTGAGAAAAATTTCCGCTGAATCCTGCGAGCCGTTAAGCACGTTCGACAGCAGGATGCGGTTGTAGTTGCCGTAAGGCTCGTCGCCAAAGACCGTGATCTCGAACTGCTCGGCGCCGCCGCGAGCGAGAATTTCTTCGACCGTGCGCGCGCCCGCCATACCGTTGCCAATTACGATCAGTTTCTTTTTGATCGATTCGGTTGATCCAATTTCCAAGAAACTACTCCTCTCAATTGCTGCTGATGCGGATTCCCAGCGCCGCGGCTGAATGATCCTCGATGATCTTGTCGATACGAACTGCGCAGACCTTGAATTCGGGCATCTTCGAAACCGGATCGAGCGCGGGATTAGTCAGAAGATTGACGCGTCCGGCGCCGCCCCAATGAAACGGCGCGAACAGCGTGTCCATCCGGATCGCATCGCTCAGCCGCGCCTTCATCACCGCGGTTCCACGCCGGCTGGTCAGCCGCACGCTGTCGTTTTCCGCGATGCCTAAATTTTTCGCCATCGCGGGATGGATCTCGACGAATGCTTCTCCTTGAGCCTTGCGCAGTGCCGCCACGCGTCGGGTTTGCGTGCCGGACTGGTACTGCGCCATCACGCGGCCGGTGGTGAGATACATTGGATAGTCGTCGTCGGGCTGTTCGGCGGGTCCCCGGTACTCGACCGGATGAAACCGCGCGCGTCCGTCGGGAGTTGCGAAGCGATCGAGAAACATCCTCGGCGTGCCCGGATGATCGGCGCCGGGGCAGGGCCAGAACACGCCGTCTTCGCGGGCGATCCTTTCGTAGGTGATTCCGCAGTAGTCCGCGGCGCCTCCGGCGCTCGCGCGGCGCAGCTCGTCGAAGACGGCGCGTGGCTCGCTCGGGAAAGCGTCCTTGTAGCCCAATCGCTCGGCGAGCGCCGCTAAAATTTCGAGATCGGAGCGAACGCCGGGGGGAGGCTCGACCGCGCGGCGGCGCAGAAGAACGCGGCCCTCGAGATTTGTCATCGTGCCGTCTTCTTCCGCCCACTGAGTCGTCGGCAGCACGACGTCGGCCAGCTTCGCAGTCTCTGAGAGGAAGAAATCGGCCACGACCAGGAGGTCGAGCGCCGCCAGGTTTTTTTCGATGTGTCCCGCGTTGGGCGCTGACACCGCGATGTTGGAGCCCATCACGAGTAGCGCGCGCACGCCGTCTTCGGCGCCCAGCGTGTCGAGCATTTCGTAGGCGGACCGACCGGCACCCGGCAATGTCTCTGGCGCTACGTTCCAGATTTGCGCGATATACGCGCGGTCGGAGGGATCATCGATACGGCGATAGCCCGGAAGTTGATCGGCCTTCTGCCCGTGCTCGCGTCCGCCCTGTCCATTTCCCTGGCCGGTCAGGCATCCGTATCCGCAAAATGGTTTACCCGACTTGCCAAGAGCGAGCGCCAAGTTGATGAACGCCAGCACGTTGTCGACCGACGTGCTTTGCTGTTCCGCGCCGCGAGCAGTCAGAATCATAGCGGTGCGAGCGCGGCCGATCATCCGCGCAGCCTCGTGCAGCCGAGTCACCGGCACTCCTGTCAGTCGTTCGACCCGCTCCGGCCAGTAGGACGCGGCAACTCTTCGCACCGTTTCATAGCCCGTGGTCCGATTCGCGATGAAATCGGAATCGAGCAGACCCTGCGTCGTGGCGATATGGAGCAATCCGTTGGCGAGGGCGGCGTCGGACCCTGGCGTCAATTGCAGATGCAGCGTCGCCGCGCGTGCGGTCTGGGTGGCGCGCGGATCGGCGACGATAAGCCGTCCGCCGCGACGCCGCTGCTCCTCGAAGTACTGCATGATCGGCGGCATCGTCTCCGCGACATTGGCGCCCACCAGCAGAATCACTTCAGCCTGCGGAATATCTTCCAGTGGAAAAGGCAGTCCTCGATCGATCCCGAAGGCTTTGAGTAGGGCAGCGGCCGCCGACGACATGCAGAAGCGGCCGTTGTAATCGATATTGCTGGTTCTGAGCGCGACTCTGGCGAACTTGCCCAGCAGATAGGCTTTCTCGTTGGTGAGCGCGCCTCCGCCGAACACGCCGACCGCGTCACGGCCGTATCGTTCCTGCGCGCCGGTCAATTCTCGCGCGATCCGATCGAGCGCCTCGTTCCACGACGCGGGCCGCAACTTGTCGGCGCGGCGATCGCGCAGCATCGGAGAGCTCAGCCGATCGGGATTCGACAGCAGCTCAGCCGAGGTCCAGCCCTTCTGGCACAGGCCGCCCTTGTTGGTTGGAAATTCGCGTGGCGAAACCGAGACGGCGCTACCGTTCCTCGTCAGATTCATGCCGCACTGCAAAGCGCAATATGGACAATGAGTCGCCGTCGGCTGCTGGGTCACTTAATGCTCGCTTACACAATCATGGTCGCTAATCGTTTTCATTCGCGCAGATGCATCGATCTGGCCGCGCTTTTGCGAAGTGATAAGGGCAAGCCCTATGCCATCGCGAGATCTCATCGATTAACGGGCGGTATACAGGCGAATGCGATCGGACCGGAATCTTGGCGAGAGCGCGTGTGCCGCTTCCAAGAGCACAAGCGCCTAAGTTTTGATCAGCACCGGAGTTAGCGGAGGCGTTATCGTCCGATGCAATCGAGAAGATTTGTGCAGCCGATGGAACTGGATATTCGTTTGCTCAGAACGCTGCGGGCGGTCGCCGAGATGCGGAGTTTCACCGGCGCGGCCAGGAAACTCGGCCTGACCCAATCCTCGGTGAGTCAGCAGATCAGCGTGTTGGAACGCGGCCTCGGCGTGCAACTGCTGAAGCGCTCCAACAAATTTGTCGGTCCAACGACCGCCGGTGAAATTTTTCTGCAATGCGCGCGGCAAGTGCTCGACAACCTCGATCGGGTTCGAGCGATGCTGGCCGAGCGATCGAACAGCGCCGCGGGCCATCTTTCAATCGGAGCACCGGCGCTGTTTTGCCACTGGCTGCTTCCCGAGGTACTCGGCGCATTTCACGTGCGCTTTCCCGCAATCGCATTGTCGATCGTAACCGCGGATCCGGATTCGATGGTGGCGCGGCTGGCTCATCGCGAGCTCGATCTTGCGCTGCTGCCATTCCCGATACGGCAGCAGTCGCTTGGAATGGTGCAGTTGGGACGCGACGAGTTGCTCGCGATCGTCGCTCCGCGACACGAGCTTGCGCGGCGCGAGCGGCTGTCCGCGAAGGATCTGCAAGGACAAGCGCTGATCGTCCCAAATCCCGGCAACCAACTGTGGGCGGCGTGGGACGCTTACCTGATCGAAGCGGGAGTGTTTCCCGAGATAACGGTCGAGACCGACGATCTCGATCTGGCCAAACGATTGGCGATCGGCGGCCACGGCATCACGGTGGCTCCCCGATGGTCGGTGCGCGGGGAAATCGAGCGCGGCGAGCTATCCGCGATCCCGCTCGGAGCGGCGGGCGTATTTCGTCAGTGGTGTCTCGCGTATCATCACGGCGCCGAACTGACCGGCATGCGCCGCAACTTCCTTCGAACCTGCCAGGAAGAGCTGCCGCGCCTGCTCGGGATCACCGCGCTCAAGCGCCGCCCGCCGCGAGAGCAGACTCCCGAAACGCGCGCATCCGATACTTCCGAAGACGATACAGCGACTCGACTCGGCAGCGCCATCACGCGCTAGTCCGTGGGGTCCGAAACGCGGCGAGACCGCTTGTACGGACAGTGTACGTGCGCTAGGCTCCGGGTTGGTGACCTCTGATGGCAACCGTAGCCGCGCGGAACGATCGAATTGAATTGAGAGCGACGCAGGAAGAGAAGCGCCTTATCGCGGAAGCGGCGGCGCATGAGCAGCTCGATGTTACGCGCTTCATAATGCGCAATGTTCTTCCGGCGGCACGCGAGGTGGTGAAGCGCTCCGAGCGAATTGTCCTGTCGCAGCGCGATTCCAAGCGCGTCCTCGAGCTGTTGGAGAAACCTCCTAAGCCGGCTCCGGCCCTGATTGCGGCCGCGAGGCGCCGCGCAAAAGCGTGAGCAACGCGATCGTCTGGCGAGAAGAGGCGATCAGCAAACGCCACGACCGGAAGAATTTTGATTGCGGCTCCGCGGAGCTCAACCAGTACCTGCTTCGCTACGCGCGACAGAATCACGAATCCGGCGGTGCGAAGACTTTCGTGGCCGTCGCATCCGGCCAACTCAATACAATCGTCGGCTACTACACTATCAGTCCGGGCGCGATTGAATTTTCCAAAGTTCCCGCCGCGTTGAGCCGGGGGCTCGGACGGTATGAAGTGCCGATATTTCGTCTGGGACGGCTCGCGGTCAGCCTATCGGTCCAAGGCGGCGGGTTGGGGGGCGAGCTGCTGTTGGCGGCCGGGAAACGCGCACTTTCGGTTGCGGTCGAGATCGGCGGCGTGGCGCTCGCGATTGATGCGAAGACCGAGCGCGCAGCCGCATGGTACGAACGATTCGGCGCAGTGCGATTGCTCGATGATCCGCTGAAACTGATTCTGCCGCTCAAGAGCATCGCAGCCGCCCTCGCCGTGGCGCAAAGAGATCGCTAAAGAGCCCTCGCGCTCCCCTTGCCAGCCTTCGATAGATCGCTTAGGTACGATAGGATTATCTTCAGGCGGGAATCGGAGTCGCCATGTGGCGAACACGTTGCCGATCATCTATCGAGGAAGTTCCGCCGCTGCCAGGGAGTTTGCGCGATGAGTGACGCTGAAAAGATTTCTTCCTCTCATAATGAAACCGAAGGGCTCGATTTCGATCCCGATGCGCTGCGCGATCGGTACCGGCAGGAGCGCGACAAACGCCTGCGCGCCGACGGCAATGATCAATACGTCGAAGTGAAGGGCGACTTCAGCCGCTATATCGACGACCCTTACGTCGATTCGGGCTATACCCGGGAACCGCTGATCGACGCGGTTGAAGTCCTGATCATCGGCGGCGGCTTCGGCGGCCTGCTCGCAGGCGCGCGTCTGCACGAGGCCGGCGTGCGCGATATCCGCATCATCGAGAAGGGCGGGGACTTCGGCGGCACCTGGTACTGGAACCGCTATCCGGGTGCGCAGTGCGATATCGAGGCATACATCTATCTGCCGCTGCTCGAGGAAACCGGCTACATCCCGAAGGAGAAGTACTCCTTCGCGCCCGAGATCCTGGCGCACGCGCGCCGTATCGGCGAGAAATTTGATCTCTACCGCAAGGCCTGCTTCCAAACGCAAATCAGAGCAATCACCTGGAGCGAAGAAGAGTGCCGATGGATCGTCACGACGGACCGCAATGATCGGATGAGCGCGCGCTTCGTCGTCATGTCCAACGGTCCGATCAACCGGCCGAAGCTGCCCGGCATCTCCGGCATCGACGGCTACAAAGGGCACACCTTCCACACCAGCCGCTGGGACTATGGCTACACCGGAGGAAATACCACCGGAAATCTGCACCAGCTCGGCGACAAGCGCATCGCCGTGATTGGAACCGGCGCGACCGCGGTCCAATGTGTGCCGCACCTCGCGAGATACGCGCGTCATCTGTACGTCTTCCAGCGCACTCCGTCGTCGGTCGATGTGCGCGGGAATCTTCCGACCGATCCGGAATGGGTGAAAACGCTGACCCCCGGCTGGCAGAAGCGGCGGATGGAGAATTTTAACGTTCTGGTAAGCGGAGGTATGGAGGAAATCGACCTCGTCCACGACGGATGGACCGACATCATCCGCAATCTGCTTCCGGCCAGGCGCGGTTCCGATGCGCCGAAATCTCCGATGTCGCCGGAAGAGATGGGGCGGATGCTCGAGATGGCGGATTTCAAGAAGATGAACCAGATCCGCGCGCGCGTGGACGCGATCGTGAACGACAAAAAGACCGCCGAGGCGCTCAAGCCGTGGTATCGGCAGTTCTGCAAGCGTCCCACCTTCAATGATGAGTATCTGCCTGCCTTCAATCGCCCGAACGTGACGCTGGTGGACACGATGGGCCGCGGCGTCGAGCGTATCACTGAGAAAGGTCTCGTGTTCGACGGGGTCGAGTACGAAGCGGACTGCATCATCTTCGCAACAGGTTTCGAAGTGGGTACTGCGTACACGCGGCGCGCGGGTTTCGAGGTTTATGGCCGGGGAGGCAAGTCACTGACTGAGTATTGGGCCGGCGGCATGAAAACGCTGCACGGCTTTTACAGCTCCGGGTTTCCGAACTGCTTCCATATGGGCATCACGCAGAATGCATTAACCGCGAACTTTCCGCACATGCTCGAGGAGCAGGCGCAACACATCGCCGAGCTGATTCAGCATACCAAATCGCAAGAGGCACGATGCATCGAACCGACCGCCGAAGCGGAAGCCGAGTGGGTCGCAACGATCAAAGAGAAGGCTTTCATCAATCTCGGGTTTCAGCAGGAGTGTACGCCGGGCTATTACAACAACGAAGGACAACCGGACCCGAAGAAGGGGCTCTTTGGCGAACAATACGGCGGCGGACCGGTCGAGTTCCACGGCCTCATCCGCAAATGGCGCGCTGACGGGAAGCTGAAAGGGGTCAAGCTCACCTGACACCTGGGCGCGACCGGGCCCGAAACATCACGAGCGACTGCGGCTGTGTCTTCAGGCCGCGCGCAAGTTTGCGCGGCCTGATTGCATTTGAACCAGGCGTCAAAATCGAGATTACGGATCATTAAGGATGGCACGCAGCTTAGCGGTCAAATCAGTACCTCTCACCTCAATCCGGGTACACGCGCGAATGCACGTAGCGACCTGCCCGCAATTCATGGGCAATTCGGCTGGCACTCTCTATGCACCGATAGAAAGCCGTGAGGTGAACGATCATGAAAAAGAGAATATTGGCATTGATTCAGGCTGCAGCGATTCTATTCGCGATGACGGCCGCCGCGGGATGCTTCATGGGACCTTCCCCGTATTGGTACCATCACCAGGACTGGCACTACCGCCGCTAAACCTTTAACTCCAACAACCATAGCAATTGGCTATTTCGAAAAACGATTTCGCAAATAGCCAATTGCATCTTTGCTCCAACTCCCTCGCCGTACAGTAAACTTACCGGCACCAGGTTGGTCCGCTGCCTAGGCGGTAACTGAAGTCAGGAAGGCACTCTCCGAGCCCTTGGCCGAGCGCTTGAATTGCTTTGGCGGAGCGCATTAGTCTTCCTCTCGCCCATGCCGTGAATCTTTGGAGGCGTCCGTGAAGGATTCGCGACCACACGTCAATTGACCAACCTGATCGAGAGAGGTTTAGACAACCGTGACGCAGCAATACTGGGAAATTGTTCAGGCGATGCCGGCCGCCGAGATGACCGACCTGATGCGACGGTTCGAGGACCTGGGAATTTATGGAGTATGGGCTCCCCAACTGCATAGCCCTCCATTCGCAACTCTGGCCGCGGCCGCGGTGGCGAGCAGCCATCTGAAGATTGGCACCGGCATCGCGCTGGCCTTCTCGCGCAGCCCGATGGAGACGGCGCTGAACGCACTCGATCTCGATCGGATCAGCGGCGGAAGAATGGTGCTCGGACTTGGCACCAGCGTTCGCTCGTTCAACGAGCGGATGCACGGCGTCGTCTATGGAAAGCCGGTCGAGCATCTGCGCGAAGTCGTTGAAGCGGTTCGCGCGATTATCGAAAGCGGACATCAGGGCAATCTCGGACGGATCGATGGAACCTACCACAAGCTCGATCTCGCGGGATTCAATACCGGACGCCGCCCCGTGCGAGCGACGATTCCCATTTACCTTCCCGCTTTGTTTCAACCGACGGTCTTCCTCGCCGCAAAAATTGCGGATGGATTGCTCGGCCATCCTGTATGGTCGCTCAAGTGGATTGCCGAACAGACCAAGACGCTTCACGCAGAACTCGCGATTGCAGGTCGAGCGCGCGAGAATTTTCACGTGAACTTATGGAACTATGTGGCGGTGGCAAACGATCGCAAACAGGCAATCGATGATATGCGCGGCACCGTCGCATTCTATTCGAGCATCGCGCAGTACGCGAAGTATTTCGCTGCGCATGGCTTCGGCGCGCAGGCTCGTGCAGTAGTCGAGGCGGCCGCGCAAAAGGACGTGCCCGCGATGCTGCGGGCGGTGCCCGACGAAATGGTTACTACCTTCGCGATCGCCGGCACGCCCGAT
>JBAPSR010000191.1:0-1887 GCA_049281755.1 Binataceae bacterium (SeqCode) | reverse complement strand
CTGGGCGCTGCAGCGCGGCACGGCTCCTCTCACCACAGCTACAAGCATCCGCCACATCGCAGAAAATTTCGATGTCTCGGCTCTTCCCGATAGCGCCATCGAAGAGATCGCTCAAGGGATCAGTACGCGAGTCAGGCTCAATTCGGTTGTAGACACGGGCATCCCGGGGTTCATTCCCAAGGGAAGATGAAGTTCCAGCCGGAATTTCCCGCTGAGCTGTATGTCGCGCTGGTCTTCTGTCTGACTCGAACGAGACTGGCTATTCGCCGCCAATGTGGGCTCCCCTCTCCGCTACCGAACGACGCATGAGCAGGACAAAAAATACCAACATCAAGCCGACCGCAGCCGAAAAGGAGAAGACGTCGAAGTAGGCCAGTGACGAGGCCTGCTGAGCTCGCGACTGGTCGAGAACGCCCAACGCCATTTGATGTGACAATACAGCATCGCCGTTGTGCTGCAGAAAATATGCCTGGCCCCGTGCCAAGAGAGAGTTGACCGGAGGGTTGAGTGGATCGAGGCTTTCATTCAGCCGCAGGGTATGAAACTGCTCGCGTCGTTCCTGAATAATTTGAGCGACCGAAGTTCCCACGCTGCCGCCTTCGTTGCGCAGCAGAGCGAGCAATCCAACGGCGGCGCCGCGGATCTCCTTCGGCAGATAGATAAACGCTGCCACGTTAAGAGGCGCGAACAGCATCGACAATCCCGCGATCACCACTACTCTCGGCCACACCACCTGCCACGGGCTGATCTCGAGGTTGAGGTGTGCCATCCAGTAGTTTCCGATGGCCATCGTGATTAGACCGCCGGCCATTAGATAACGAGCATCGACTCCGCGAGCTAACAGACCGCCGACGACAACGAGCATGATAATCGCGAAGATTCCGGACGGCGACAGAACCAACCCCGAAGTTGTGGCGTCGTAGCCAAAAAGTGACTGCAGCAAAGCGGGAAGCGAAATGGTGTTGGCATAGAGCACCGCGTACGCGCAGAAGATGACGACGCAGCAGGTGCCAAAGTTTCGGTCGGCCAGGGTCCGCAGCGCGACCAGTGGATTGCGCAAATGCAATTCGCGATAGATCAAGCCGCCCAGGCCGAGCAGGAACAGGATCAACAGCCCCTGCACGCGATAGAACGGATCGCCGAGCCAGTCCCACTCTTGCCCCTTGCTCAGCATGACCTCCCAGCAAACCATGGTCACAGCTAGCAGACAGAGGCCGAGCATATCGAAGGGCTCGCGTCGATCCCGACTCTTGGCCCGTTCAACTTTTAGATATTCTGGATCTTCGACCAGTGCGTGGCACATCAAATAGGCCAACAGGCCGACAGGCACGTTCAGATAGAAGATCCAGCGCCAGCCGTAGTTGTCGGTGACGTAGCCGCCGAGCGTTGGCCCGACAACCGGCGCGAGAAGCGCCGCCATCCCGAAGATCGTCATCGCCTGGCCTTGTTTCTCTTGCGGGAACGCATCCAGGAGCACTGCTTGGCTCGAAGGTTGGAGACCGCCCCCGGCCACACCCTGTAGTGCTCGAGCTGCGATTATAAAACCAAGGCTTCCGGCCATTCCGCACAAAGCGGACGCCAACGTAAAGGTGGCTATCGAGAGCAGGAAATAGTTTCGCCTGCCGAGCCGCAGCGCGAGCCATCCGGAAATCGGCAAAACGATCGCGTTGGATGCGAGGTAAGTGGTGATGACCCACTCGCTGTCAACATTGGCAGCCGACAAACCGCCGGCAATGTAACGCAAGGAAACATTCGCGATGGTGGTATCCAGAACCTCCATGAAGGTCGGGATTACTACCGCAAACGCTATCAGCCAGGGATTGACCGAGCGCCTCGCGAGCGGAACCTGGAGCGCTGCGGCACTCATTGAGGGCCGGGCGCAGAAAC
>JBAPSR010000190.1:0-2446 GCA_049281755.1 Binataceae bacterium (SeqCode) | reverse complement strand
GATATCACCCAGGTAGTTCCCTGCGGACTCTGGTGGACGCAGACCATCTGACACTCGAGGAACAGGAAAGGAGACGAATCATGAAATTCATGCTGCTGATCGTGAATGATCCCAAGGCACCACCGATTCCGGAATCCCAAATGGGCGCGATGATGAACACGTTCGAGAAGATCGGCGCCGACCTGACGGCACAGCGCAAGCTCGTGCATTCGGCGCGGTTGCGGCCGATCGCGGAAGCCAAGACCGTGAGATTGGGCCGGGGTCCAAATCCGGTGGTGATCGACGGCCCGTTCACCGAGAGCAAGGAGGCAGTCGGCGGGCATTACATGATCGACTGCGCCTCGGAGGCTGAAGCGATCGAGTGGGCTAAGAAGGTTCCGCCGTATTTTTCGATCGAGGTAAACGCGGTCTGGGATTGATGGCGGTTAGCCGCTGTCCATAATGCCCGCGGCGCATCGCGCACGAATCGCGCCGGCGCTAGACTGCCCCTCGATGACGCGAGGGGACAGAAAGCCGCAGCCGCATGACGCGATCCTGGAAGACGTGTTCCGGCGCGAGGCGGCGCGGATCGTCGCAACGCTGGTGCGCATCCTCGGCGATATCGAGCTGGCCGAGGAAGTCCTGCAGGAAACCCTCGTCGTCGCGCTGGAGCAGTGGCGCACGTCCGGCATTCCTGCAAACCCGGCTGCCTGGCTCACCGCGGTCGGCAGAAACCGCGCGATCGACCATCTGCGCCGCGCAAAAAATTTCCGCTCCAAGAGCGAAGAGCTCGCGCGGGAGCAAGCGATCCTCGAATCGGAAACCGAAATGGATAATGACGGCGCCGCCGCGATTCCCGACGACCGGCTGCGCTTGATCTTCATCTGCTGTCATCCCGCGCTTCCAGCCGAGAATCGGGTCGCGCTCACGTTGCGATTGGTTGGAGGCCTTACCACCGCCGAGATCGCGCGCGCATTCCTGGTGCCGGAGGCAACGGTCGCGCAGCGAATCGTGCGCGCCAAACGAATCATTCGCGACCGCCGGATCCCTTATGCGATTCCGGAGCGGATCGAGATGGCTTCGCGCACGGCTTCCGTGTTGACCGTGATTTACCTGATTTTCAACGAGGGCTACACCGCGGGATCGGGCGTGTCGCTGACCCGGGTCGATTTGTGCGCGGAGGCCATTCGCCTGGGGCTGCTTCTGATCGAATTGATGCCGGACGAGTCCGAAGCGGCAGCGCTGCTCGCGCTAATGGAGCTGCAGGCCTCGCGCAATCGCGCTCGCGTCGGGAAGGACGGCGAGCTGGTGCTGCTGGCAGAGCAGGACCGCTCGCTATGGGATCGCCAGTTGATCACGAGCGGACTCGATCATCTCGAGCGTGCGCGCGGCACGCCCAGCGCGTACCAGCTTCAGGCGGAAATCGCGGCCTGCTATGCGACCGCGTCGACGATGGCGGAAACCGACTGGAACCGAATCGCCGCGCTCTTCGCCGATCTCTCGCGCGTCGCGCCCTCGCCGGTCGTCGAGCTCAATCGCGCGGTCGCGGTCAGCAGGGCCGAGGGACCCGCGCCGGCGCTCGCGCTGCTCGAAGCCATCAGGGACGCGCCGGCGCTGCGCGAATATCATCTGCTGCCGGCCACGCGCGCGGATTTTCTGCGCCGCCTCAACCGATGGCCCGAAGCCGCCGCCGAGTACCGCCGCGCCCTCGACCTGGTCCAAAACGATCGCGAGCGCGCCTTCCTGCTGGGGCGTTTGTCCGAATGCGAGTCGCACTAGCATCACTCGCCCTCTCGCGCTGATCGCTAGACAACTACGCATTCGCAGCCGGGTTGGACATTTGATAAGTCGAAGGCATGTCCCGGATAATTCAGCTCCGCAATGTTCCCGACGCTCTCCATCGCGAGCTAAAGGCACGGGCGGCAATCGCTGGCATGACGCTATCGAATTACCTGCTAGCCGAACTCCGTCGAGTTGTCGAGAAACCGACCCTGAATGAGATGCGCGCCCGGATTCACCAGCGCGAGCCCGTCGTATTGCCGTTTCCGGCGGCGCGCGCGGTTCGTGCGGAACGCGACGCTCGGTGATCGCTCGCTGTTGATGCCGACGCGATCGTGCTACGCAGCAGTTTCATAAGCGCGCCGAGCCGTCGGCGCTGTGGAGGATCATGCCATGAGTGATCTGCTTGCGGAGAAAACCGGACATGTTGCGACGCTCAAGCTCAACCGCCCCGAGCGGATGAATGCGATTAGCGTGGTGATGCTCTCGTCGCTGGGCGAGAAGCTCAAGGAGTATGACAGCGACCCCGACGTGCGCGTGATTATTCTCACCGGAGAAGGGCGCGGCTTCTGCTCGGGACTCGATCTCAAGGATGCCGCCGCCGGGCGCGGAATCGGCGGCGCGGGCGTGTTGTCGTCGGGCGGTGGCGCGGCGCATATCAGCACCTTCGACATCCCGACTGTGACTC
>JBAPSR010000189.1:0-1859 GCA_049281755.1 Binataceae bacterium (SeqCode) | reverse complement strand
TATCGGTATTCTACACAGAGCGTCGAGGAGCATAAGGCTGAACTGTTCAGCCTTGTAATTTTGAAAAAACCTGCTATGGGCGATCGCTGCCGGGCCATACGAAGATTGACGCTTCGCGTCGCCGGCGAGCCGCCGGCTCCCACAGACAGAAAGAAGCTGTCGGCGATTAGTGCAATCGGCCCGGGGCTTGCGCACTAATCGCTTCGCGGAGATTCCTTCACTCCGGCAACCTTCGTTCAGGATGACATACGGACTTAACGATCTTCGAAGAGTTCTATCAGTCAGTGGTGGCCGGCGGCTCGCCGGCGACGCGAAGCGTCAATCAGCCAAGCGGGATTTGCGCGTATCTCCGACAGAGTGGCGTGGACGCGCTTGGCGGTCTAGAATGATAGTTCAGCCACAGAGGAAATCAGCGATGGAACCAGTTCTGATTGCGCGCGATGTCGAGGCCGTGCAGATTCCGGCGGGCATCAAGACCACGCTCGAAAAAGGTATCGAAGCCTATATCACCCAGTCGCTTGGCGGAACGTTCACCGTCCAGGTGCCGGCGCATGGCGGACTCTTTCGCATCGCGGGCAAGGATGCGGACGCGATCGGCAAGACTCCCGCGGATGCCGGCGGCGCGCAGGCGGGCGCAGGCGGCGACCTGGAATCGATGGTCTGGGATCAGCTCAAGACCTGTTTCGATCCGGAGATCCCGGTCAATATCGTTGACTTGGGCCTCGTCTACGGGATGGAAGTGAAAGACCAGCCCGACGGCACGCGCAAAGTCGAAGTGAAGATGACGCTGACCGCGCAAGGCTGCGGTATGGGCGCCTCGATCGCGTACGACGCGAAGAACAAGCTGATGACGCTGCCGGGAGTATCGGAAGCCGACGTCGATCTGGTGTGGGATCCGCCATGGACCCCGCAAATGATCTCGCCGGAGGGCCGCGAACGTTTGGGGCTGGACTGAGGGGGCTGCCTTAAATCCAGTGTGTCCAGGGGTTTGCGATGGGCAATAGGGCCGACAGGAAAGAAGTTGCGACGGATCCGCCTACTGCGCCATTGCAGCATCGAAGCCGCGAGTTGAACTTCTGCGCAGCTCATCCCGAGGCGTTTGCGAAGCTCGCTGGCCACTGGGTGGCGTTGGAAGGCGAAACGATCGTTGCCTCCGGGCTTGTCCTTGCGCCAGTCGTGGCCGAAGCGAGGAAGCGCGGCGTCAAAGTGCCTTTCGTTTTTCGCGTCGAGCCCCCGTCGGACGAGTCTCGCGGCAATTTCGGTCTTTAGATCGATCCCGTGCCGGTCGTAAACTATAGTCTTGAGGTACCCTACCTCAGAGCCACAAATGGAAAATCATTCCCGGGACTGATCGTCGCGGTCGAGAAGCCGGGCAACTCGTCGAGTTCCGTCGAGGTTCGCGCCGAGTTGGACTCCGGCGCGGAATAGTACCAGTAAAATCCTGCGCGACGTTTTAGGGCGTGATTTCTTCAATCTGATTCAGATAGGATTCCGGGAGCGCCACTTGACCGTCTATCTTAACGCGACGCCATAGATGCTGCTGCGTGAGTGGTTTCAACGAACATTGACACGGCCGGAGCGGTCCGATAATTAAAACGGTTCTGGCACAAGCATGTTTGCAATACTAAAGACTGGCGGAAAACAGTATCGCGTCGGGGTCGGCGACCAGATCGTCGTCGAACGGCTCGAGGGTGATGTGGGCGCGCTGGTTTCGCTGACTGACGTGCTCGCGCTCGGCGGCGACGCGCCGCAGGTCGGTACTCCGATTATCGCAGGCGCGGCGGTGCGCGCGAAGATCGTGCAGCAGCCGCGCGGCACCAAGGTGATCGTGTTCAAGAAGAAGCGGCGCAAGAATTACC
>JBAPSR010000188.1:0-2861 GCA_049281755.1 Binataceae bacterium (SeqCode) | reverse complement strand
CCAAGACACCAAGAAGAAGCGGGTCCTTCCCAAAGGAAGGACCCGCTATGTTTTTCCCTGTCTGCCTTAGTGTCTTTCCTTGGTGTCTTGGTGGTTCGATTTTGTCTTGGTGCCTTGGTGATTTGATTGGCTCGGGTGCATTGCTCGGGGCGATTGGCGGGCGATATCATTCGACATGCGGGGACGGCGATGAGGACCAAGCGAATCGAGATCAACCCGGCGGTGATGATGGGCAAGCCGTAATCCGGAGGACGCGGATTCCGGTGGAGCTGATCCTGCGCAAACTGGCGGAGGGCGCGACCGAGAACGAGTTGGTCGAGGATTATCCGCATCTGACATCCGAAGATATCCGGGCGGCGATCGCCTATGGCGCCGCGAGCGTCGCGCACGAGGAAGTCGTGCTGCTCGCCGGTGCGTCCAACCCTGGCAAGCACTGAGACGTGGAATTCGTCGCCGACGAGAGCTGCGCCGGACCGGTGATCCGCGCGCTGCGAACGGCGGGCCACGACGTGATCGCGATCGCGGAAATCTCTAAAGGCATATCCGACGAGCGGGAGATGGAGCGCGCGTTCGGCGAAGGGCGCGTCTTGATCACCGAGGACAGCGATTTCGGCGAGTTGGTCTATGCCCGCGGGCGGTCGTCGGTTGGCGTCGTCTATGTGAAGTTCGACAACCGCGCGCGACGCGCCAAACCCGCAGCAGTAGTCGAGGCGGTCGAGAAATTGCGCGAACGGATGCGCAATGGCTTCGCAGTCGTTGAACCTGGGCGGGTGCGGCTGGCCAAGCGACCCTAGGGCGATAGCCCTTCGCGCTCCCGTGGTTACGCAGTGCTCGTCCGGCGCGCATGCCCCCACAGGCTGAAGCCTGGGCCAGGTAAGAACAGAAACTGAAATCAAAACACCAAGGCACCACGCCAAAAAAAGGACGCCAAGGCACCCGCTGAAGCCGCGAACTACGCGGCGCGGGTGGCGCGGGGCGGGCGAATCAGCACTTCGGCCGGGATGCCGAAGCGCTCGTGCAGGCGGCGGATCATCGCGAGCGAGAGTGCGCGTTTGCGCTGCGTCACCTCATAGACGCGGCTGCGGCCGCCGATCACGCCAATCAGCGCGTGCGGATCGAGCGCCTGCTGCTCGAGCCGAAATCGAATCGCTTCGATCGGGTCCGGTGGATCGATCGGAAAATGCTTTTGCTCGTAGGCTTCGGCCAGGGTCGCGAGAACGTCGAGCCTGTCGCCCTGGGAGGTTCCTTCCCGCGCGCCCCACAGGCGTTCGATCTCGCGCAGAGTGCGCTCGTGATCGGCTTTGGTCCGAATTGGTTTAATTTGCATACTTGATTGTCCTGGCATTGATTTTATCGTATTCGCGATGCGACCCAAGCCACTTGATGAACACGATCTGCCGACGATTAATCGATGGCGGTCACCAGCCGGTAGTCGTTGCCCTTGATGTTGAACACCACGCGGTCACTACTGATGATACTGGCGGTGCCGTAGCTACGCTTGACCTCCAAACTGGGAACAAGCCGCGCTGGCGATGGCGGTCGCTACGATCTGTGCGCGGACATCGATGACGCTTCGCGCCCGCCGGCGAGCCGTCGGTCACCACTGGAGCGGACGGGCGCCACAGGGGCTCGGCGGTGCTTGCTCGGGAGGCGCTGGTGTGGTTGCATGGCGGATCGGGCGCGCAAGCCTTCGCAACGCGTCGCGCCTCTATGCTCGAAATCTTAAAGCGCGCCAGTTCTCTGGCTCTATATAAAGTTGGCCCCGACCGATGAAAAGGACCTACCAGCCGCACAATCGCCGCCGCAAACGAACCCACGGATTCCTTGCCCGGATGGCCTCTCCGGGAGGACGCGCAGTCCTGAAACGGCGCCGCGCCAAGGGCCGCAAACGCCTGACTCCCACGATTCCGCGCAAGCAGCCGGGCTGACCCACACCCTGCGACGGTTGGGTATGAAAACCACACAGGCTAAAGCCTGTGCCACGGGGAACAGCCTGCATGACTTCGGAGCGGCCGACCGGCTGCATCGAAGCGCGGAGTTTCTTCGCCTTCAGCGCCGCGGAATCCGGCTGCAGGCAAAGCACTTCGTCCTCTATGCGGGCAAAATCGACTATGCGGGCGATCATGCGGGCAAACACGAATCCGCCGAGGGTCCGCGCAAGCGGCTCGGGATTACCGTCTCGCGACGGGTCGGCAACGCGGTCGTGCGAAATCGGGTCAAACGGCAGGTGCGCGAATGCTTTCGGTGCATCCTGCGCGAGCGGCTTGACGACGGGATGTCGATAGTCGTGATCGCGCTTGTGGGTGCGGGTAATCTTGAGCCGACGGCTATCAATGCCGAGCTTGTGACTGCTACTTTGAACCTCGCCGGAAAACGGCCACGCCAATGAGCTTTCGCAAGGGCGAGAATATCTATCATTCAGGCGGCCGCTTGGCGGCGGTCGCGTTCAGATTCGCGATGCGCGGGATCTCCGCGATCGCCAGCGCGATCGCGCTTGCGATGATCGCGATTTATCGCGCCTCTATCTCGCCGCTTTTAGTCGCGATGTTCGGACGGGCGTGCCGCTTCGAGCCGACTTGCTCGCAGTACGCCGCGCTCGCGATCAGGCGGCATGGACTGGTGCGCGGAAGCGCGATGGCGGCCAAAAGACTCGCGCGATGCCATCCGCTGGGAGGGCACGGCTACGACCCGGTTCCTGCCGCGAGTGACGGGCAGGGAAATACCTCAGGAAGTATCTAATTGGACTCGAGCCGCGTACTGATCGCCGTCATCCTGTCGCTGGGATTGATCTTCGCTTACCAGGAACTGGTTCTGAAGCGGCTTTATCCGCCGCCCGGCAGCCAGAGCGCGCAGGGCAACGC
>JBAPSR010000187.1:0-6874 GCA_049281755.1 Binataceae bacterium (SeqCode) | reverse complement strand
CCTTTGAGCAGGCCATTTTCGACACTCTAGTTCGTTATGGCGAGGACAACGTCGATCTCGAGCCGGATCTCGCGACGAGCTGGGAGTCCGCGCCCGACGCAATGACCTTCACGTTTCATTTGCGCCGCGACGCGCATTTTTCCACCGGGCGCGCCGTCACCAGCGACGACGTGCGCTATGGAATCGAGCGCGTGATCGACCCGGCGACGCGCTCGAAGGGGATGGAATACTACCGCGGGATCGCCGGGGCCGATGACTTCGCGACGCATCGCATTGCGCACGTCAGCGGAATCGAGACGCCCGACGCGTGGACGATCAGCTTTCATCTGAGCGCGCCCGATCCAATTTTTCCGCACAAACTCGCAATGCCGTTTGCGGCGGCGGTTCCGCGCGAAGTCGTCGCGCGATGGGGAGACGATTTCTCGCATCATCCCGTCGGCAGCGGTGCGTTCATGCTGCGCGAATGGAAGGGAGGCCAGCGAATCGTTATCGTGCGCAATCCTTTCTACTTCGGCAGGGGACTGCCGCTGCTTGACGCGGTGGTCGATTCGCTCGGAGTCGATTCCGAGCTGCAGTGGCTGCGTTTCGAGGCTGGCGATCTGGACCTGGTCGCGCAGATTCCGCCCGCTGAATTTCCCTATGTGATGAAGACTCCCGCGCTCGCCAGGCTCGTGTTGCGCAAAACTACCGTGACTACCGAGTACCTGGGCATGAACTGCCAGATGCCGCCGTTCGACGACATTCGTGTCCGCCGTGCGATGAGCTACGCGATCGATCGGCACAAGCTGGTTGCGATTCTAAACGGCCGCGGCGTCGTCGCGCATCAACCGCTGCCGCCCAACATGCCCGGCTTCGTCCCTGATCTCGAAAACTATTCGCACGATCCCGCGCGGGCGCGCGCGCTGCTCGAATCAGCGCATCTGGGCGCAGGGTTCAGCTTCGAAATCTGGATGCGCGCAGACGCGACCGTGTTGATGCTCGGACAATCGATTCAGCAGGACCTCGCCGAGGTTGGCGTCAGCGCGGTTCTGAAACCGGTGGCGTGGGGGCCGTTTCTCGAAGCGATTCGCCAGCCGCATACCGCGCCGGCATTTCTCTACGGATGGGAAGCCGACTTTCCCGATCCGGCCAACGTGCTCGGCACGCTGCTTTCGCGTACTCAATGGGGTTCGAACAACGACAGCTTCTACTACAATCCCGAATTCGAGGTGCTGCTCGATCGCGCCGCGCGCGAAACCGATTTCACGCACCGCTACGCTTTATACGACCGCGCGCAACAGATTGCGATCGCCGACGCGCCGTGGGTGTTCCTCTACTATCCGGTGATCGACGTAATCCATCAGCCCTGGGTCCACGGCTATGTCCTCAACCCGATGCGCCCCACCCGCTTCGAGCACGTCTGGCTCTCCCCGCGTGGCAGATGAGCGCGCCGTCGGATTGAGGAATTTAGCCAACTTGGCCAAGTCGTGCCGATCGATTACAATCAAGGCGTGAAGACCGCGAAAACCGCAAAGATCGGCGAACTCCGCAACGGCCTGTCCCGCTACATCAAACACGTGCGCTCCGGCGGCACGGTGGTCGTCTATGAACGCGACACCCCCGTCGCGAAGATCATCCCGATCCGCCAACCCAAGTCACGCGCCGCAAAGGACGAGGAGCGCATCGCGCGCCTCGAAGCCCAGGGCAGTCTCCAGAGGGGCACCGGAACCGGAAAGTGGTTTCAAAAGCACGCCGCATTGAAAATTCCTGGAGCCGCGAGCGTCCTTGAAGCACTGCTCGAGGAGCGTGATACCGGCTGGTGAGGTTCTGGGATTCTTCCGGGCTGATCGCACGATTTATCGAGGAGCCTCAAAGCGAACTCGTGCGCGCGTGGCACCGCGATGATCCTGGGGTAATCGTCTGGGCGATGAGCAGGGTCGAAATTGCTTCGGCCACAGCCAGACGCCGGCGAGAGCAGCCCATGCTTGCCAATTACTGGGACCGTGTCTTTCAAGACATACTCAGAGCCTCTCAGGACTGGCTCGTGATTGCAGACTTTCTCGCCGTCCGCGACCACGCCGAACGGATCGTGCGATCGCATCCGTTGCGCGCGGCGGACGCGCTCCAGCTTGGCGCCGCGATCGTCGCCGCGGAGGAAGCGCCAGCGTCGCTTGAGTTCGCCACCCTCGATCGCAAGCTCGCCGAAGCCGCCACACGCGAGGGCTTCCAGGTTCTCGGCCCGCGCTGAGCCGACTCTCCTACTCGGCGAGCGCGAGAAAATCTCGTACTCTATATAGGGCTGCGATTGTTTTCGCGTCGACGATTTCTCCGTGGTCAATCATCGCGAAGGTCTCTGCAAACTTGATACGGCTGACCTTGATCACTTCGTCGTGGTCGAGCGCGCCGTGCCCCGCCGAAAGCTCGCGAGCGAGGTAGAGCTCAATTCGCTCGTCGCAGAAGCTGGGAATCGTGACGATACCGCCCAGATGATCCCACTTGGCTCCCGCCAGACCCGCCTCTTCACCGAGTTCGCGCCGCGCGCAGGTCAGAGCGTCTTCCCCTTCGTTGCGGCATCCCGCCGGAATTTCCCAGATCCATGCACCGATCGCGTGACGCCACTGGCTCAGCATCGCGATGGTGCCGTCGGCGTCGAGCGCGACGATCGCTGCAGCGCCTGGATGCCGGATCACGGCGAGATCGACCGTCACTCCGGTGGGTAGCGTTGCGGTTTCGACGCCGAAATCGACGACGCCAAGTTTCAGGACGCAGCGGCGCTTGGTATCCATCGAGCAAGGTTCTTCCACGCGCGTGCCGCACGCAAGTAAACGCCGGTTTGCGCGGCGCTGCAGAATCGGCCGATAATTCGACGATGCCGCGCGTGGTGATTCCAATCTTTTTCGATTACGCATCGACGCTGTGCTACGTCGCGTGGCGAATCGTGCGCGAGCTCGAGCCCGAGCTAGGTTTCGACGCGCTGTGGAAAGGCGTGCCGATCGCTCTGCGCGATAATCGCGCCAAGGCTGGCCGCGCGATTACCGATCTCGAACGCCAGAAGGTCCTGATGGTCGCCGCTGAGACCGGTATTGCAATCGCGCCGCTCGAGCGATGGATCGATTCCTCGGCGGCATTGGAAGGCTCGGAACTCGCACGCGACGCGGGCGTGTTCGCCGTCTATCACGAGGCCGTGTTTCGCGCCGCGTTCGAAGATCGCGCGGACATCTCCGCGCCCGCGATCCTCGACGAGATCGCCAGACGCGCCGGTATGGATCTGATCAAGTTTCGCGAAGATCTGGAAAGCCGCCGGATGGCGCCGCGGCTCGAACAGCATCGGCGCGAGGCCGACGAGCATTCGGCGCTCGGTTATCCCACCTTCGTCCTCGGTGACTTCCCGATGATCGGGATTCAGCCAGCCGACTCGATGCGGCTGTTGCTCGGGCGTTTCATCCGCCAGCGCGAGACCGAGCCGCAAGCGTAAGTGCGCGGTCAGACGCGGCGCGCCGAGATCAGCAGAAAAGGCGGTCTGCGCCGCTCTTCCGCAAGATCGGGCTGCAAGCGCACGAACTCAGGCGTGCCCTCGGGCTCGAGCACGCGCGCGATCGCGAGTCCCGAATCAATCAGCGTGTTGAGATAAGTCTCCATCGTGCGATGATATTTGATCACGCCGTCAACGAACCATCGCGTGTTGCGCAGGCCCTCGTCGCGATAATGATCGACCGCCCAATGCCGTCTCGCGCCCTTCGCGTCAAGGCACCATCCGTCGAGGTTCGCTGGATTCGCGGTGATAATCGGATGCTCGACGGAAAACACAAATGAACCGCGCGGCTTGAGCCATCGCGCTACATTCGCGCAGACGCGGTCGAAGCGCTCGACGTAGTGCAGCGCTAGCGAGCTGGTCACCAAATCGAAGCTTTCAGGATCGAACGCCGCATCTTCTATCGCACAATTGAAATAGGTAACTCCGTCGAGCGCGTTCTCGGCGCGCGCCCGCTGGAGCATCCTGGTCGAGATGTCGATACCGACCACCGAGGCCCCGCCCTCCTCGCGCATCAGGCGCGACCACTTGCCGAAGCCGCATCCGAGGTCGAGCACCTGAAGCCCGTCGAGCGCCGGCAGCATCGAATGCAGCGCGGGCCATTCCAGTGCCGCGTTGAGGCCGGCCTCGTGGCGGCGCAATTTCGAGTAACCCTCGAAGAAGGCGGGATTGTCATAGATGTTCTGTTTCATCGCAATTCACTGTCCCAGCGCGGCGATACAGGCCTCGCGAATTTTCCATAGTTCATCGAAACCGAGGCCGCGCGGTGCGTCGGGCGACGCGATCCAATCGCGCATCCATCGCTGATGAAGCGCGATCTTGTAGTCGCCGATTTGCTCCGGCGAAATTTCTTCTTCGTGAAGAAACCGCACGATCGGCTCCGCCGGTCCGCCCGCGATTTCGCGTGTAACGTCGATCCGATCGGAGCGATAGCGAAGATAGCAGTGCGCTTCGGGAATGTATTCGAGTCCGCTCGCCGCGAGCACCCGTCCAACGCCGGGCGTGTTGCGTTCAGTCATTCGATAGATTCCGATCACGAGCGCGATTTCGATCCGCTGCTCGAGCGCGAGCCGCGCGAGCAACGCGTGCTTGGTGCTGCACGTGCCGCGATGTTCGCGAATCACGATCAGCGGATCGGTGCGAGAGCGGTTGCGTCCGTACGGCAGCGCGTGGATGTAGCGAGCGGCAGCGCGAAAGTCTTTCGATCCGGTAGAGACGAACGCGCGAGTGACCTCGCCCGAGCCCTCAAGCGCGCGATCAGGAAGAGCGTCCCAGGATTTCACGAGCCTTGCTCCGAGATGAAATCGTAGCGCGCGCAGAGCATCGAGTCACCGCCGCGAGTACAGGTGTCATTCCCGCGCGAGGAATCCAGTGGCGCCTGCTACTCGGGGATGTGTACATGGACGCCTCAGGATTTCTCCCGGAGCCTGCCCTGAGCAACGCCGAAGGGGTCGAAATGACGGATGTGGACTTGGCACATGAATATCGAGCCTCAGCCGAACCCTCAATCGTCATTTCGAGCCATCGGCGAGAAATCACGAGGCGGCCATACTCCGAGTTCACGGCTCATGCAGCGGCCTTCCGCTCGAGATGCCTCGCGCGCGGCGGCCACGCGCGCGAATGACAGAAATCGAAGCCGCGGGATCAGCGCGAGAGGAACACCGGGCAGGGAGAATTGCGCAGGACGTATTCGGTGGTCGAGCCGAGGACCATCTCGATTATCCTGCTGTGGCCGTATGCGCCGATAAACAGCAGGTCGGCGTCGCGCTCTTTCAGGAACTTGATAATCTCCTCGTTGGCGTGGCCCGCGAGGAGCTTGAATTCGGCGGGCGGCGTGTACGGCTCGAAATACTTCCGCGCCTCCTCGAGCGTGCGCTCGCCCAGCTTCGGATCGCGCGCGACCGTCACCACGGTCAGCGCGACGCCGAGTCCGTTCGCGACTTCCGCCGCCGCGCGCATCGCACGCGAGGCGCGCTCGCTGCCGTCATACGCAAGCACGGGGCGCTGAATCTCGCGAAATTTCATCGGCGCGATGAACAGCGGACGCGGACATTTGCGCGCCACCGCCTCTGCAGTCGAGCCGAGCAGCCCGCTCGAGAAACGTTCGTTTACGCCCCGATGTCCGATCATCACCAGGTCGGCGCTCTTGGCGCGATCGCAAATCTGGTTGGCGACGATCCCCATATCGAGCACGGTCTCGGCGGCCAGGTTCTCGCGCTGGGCGGCGGCCGCGAATTCGTCGAGCACGGTGCGTCCGCGCGCGGTCAGCACCTCTCGCATTTTTGACGAAAAGTCCAGATATGGTTCAAGACCGAGCGAACCTGATATATCATGGAAGAAGGATCCTTCGATCGACACGATATCGACGACATGAACTCCAATCAGGGTCGCGCCAAGGCGACGAGCGATGTTAAAGGCATAAGCCTGCGCGTTGCGGGAATGTTCGGAGGTGTCGATGCCGACGAGAATTTTCTTGATCAACGGCCAGTCCTCCGTTCGGAGTTCCGCGATATCACGACGCGCGGGTAAGCCTCAAGAGGCGGCCAGGGGCGGAAAGCCAAGAGGCGGTGTGCGATGAGTGAGCAGAAGGAATCACGGCTCCTCAAGCTGGTTGAAGAACTCAGCGAGGCCGCGGGACGGGTCGGTCTGGAAGTGCGCCGCGAGCGGATCTTGCGCGAAGTCGGCTACCGCACTCGCGGCGGAGCCTGCCGCCTGCGCGAAAAAGACCTCATCATCATCGATCGCGAACAGCCCGCCGCCGAGCAGCTCGAAGTTCTGGCACTGGCGCTGCGTTCGCACGACCTCGAAGCGCTGTACCTGTCGCCGGCCGCGCGCCGCGTCGTGCAGCCGGGAGTTGGAGCTCAATAGGCGAAATCGATGCCGCGAGGGGAGCATACCGCCGAGCATACGCGCACTGTCGTCGGGCAGATGCCGCACGCGAGCGCCGAAGAGCGAATGAGCACGTTTCATCTGCGGCTCAAGGACCGCGGACTCAAGTCCACCGGCCAGCGCGACGATATCGCGCGGGTGTTTTTCGGAATCGGCCGCCATATCAGCGCCGAGGAACTCTACGCCGAGGTCAAGAAGGTCAATCCGCACGTCGGCTACGCGACCATCTACCGCACGCTGCGGCTGCTGCGCGAGTGTGACCTGCTGCAAGAGCGTCATTTTGACGAGGGACAGGCGCGCTATGAAGCGATGGGCGAGCGGCATCACGATCATTTCATCTGCGAACGCTGCGGCAAGATTATCGAATTCGAAAATGACAGTATCGAGCGGCTGCAAGAGATGGTCGCGCGCGAACTCAAGGCCCAATTGCGCCGCCACAAGATGGAACTGTACGGAATTTGCGCCGATTGCCTG
>JBAPSR010000186.1:0-2229 GCA_049281755.1 Binataceae bacterium (SeqCode) | reverse complement strand
TTTGAAAGCGAATGGAGTATGGATGCTGTATAGATCGACATAGTCCAGTTGCAGTCTTTTCAGACTTGCCTCGAAGGCGGCCTTAACGCGTTCGGGACGATGATTGTTGTTCCAGAGCTTCGTACCTACAAAAACGGCCTCCCGTTTGAGCTTGCCCTCCTTGAACACCGCCCGCATTGCTTCGCCCACGTGTTCTTCATTTCGGTAGCGTTCGGCGCAATCGAATTGACGAAAGCCCACCTCCAGAGAGATCCTAACTGCCTCTTTTGTTGCGATCGGATCAGGAATCAGCGTCCCAAACCCGAGCGCCGGAATCTCATCAGAGCCGTTGTTGAGCGGTATCGTCGTATAGCGAAGGCCGCAGACGTCACTCATCAGACCATTACCTCGGTGCAAATCGCATTCTGAGTCGATTGTAACAAAGCTCTCCGAGGAATGACGAATCGTTGCCAGCCAACGAGCTCAGCACACTCGACGATCTTTGGTCCAAGCCGGGAGCCTGATGATCGACACGGGAAAATCTTCGCGCGTCGTCGGCCATCTCCCGGATGTGCGCCGCCGCCAGCTTGAAGTTGCCATATGCGGCCGGAAGCGCGACACTTTTTGAAACGCAATTGGCCGAACCGTTCGCCCGTCAGGAGGAAAACAATGAGCATTATCGATAAGGCGCTGGAAGCAAACCGCAACTATGCAAAAAATTATGATCCAACGCGGGGCAAGCGTCCGGCCCCAAAAATCGTAGTTGTAACCTGCATGGATCCACGGCTTTCAGACCTCCCTGGAATCTTGGGTCTGCCGCAAGCCGATATAGACGTTATCCGAACCGGCGGACCCGCGGTAACCGAAGATGTTCTCGGAGAACTTGTTGTTTCCAACCGTGTACTCGGAACCACAGAGATCCTGCTTCTTAACCACACCGGATGCGGGTTCACGACATTCACAGATGACGAGTTGAACGCGACGCTGAGCGCTTCGACCGGAAATGCTTCGCCCGCCCCAATGCGCTTCTTCTCCTATAAGGACCCCGAGCAAAATACCCGGGAGCAGATCGAGAAAGTCAGGTCGCATCCCTGGATTGCCAAGGAAATTCCCGTGCGCGGCGTCATTTTCGATGTGGAAACGGGCATATTACGGGAAGTCAAATCTTGAACACCAGCGCGCCGGCGGCGGTTCAGTCAATGAGAGGTAGAGGTAGTGGAAAGGCGATTGCGTCTGTTTAACTTCCTCTAGCGACATGGATCCAAAAGGCAAAGTGGCGCTGGTCACCGGCGGAGCCCGCATCGGACAGGTTGTCGCTCACAGCCTCGCGCAACGTGGGTGTGATCTGACGCTCGTCTACCGCGGCTCGCGCGAGGCGGCGGAAGCTTCGGCCAAAGCCGCGATCAACGCAGGGGTGCGAGCGATCACGGTCCGGGCCGATGCGACCGATGAGGATCAGGTCGCAGCGGCGGTCAAGGAAACACATCGCGCGCTGGGGCGCATCGATATTCTGCTCAACATGGCATCGATCTATCTGAGCACGCCGGACCCCAAGAAGGCGGATTGGTCGAATACGATCGATGCCAACGCCCGCAGCGTCTTTCTTTTCTCGACCGCTGCAGCGCCGATTATGAAGCAAAGCGGTGGAGCGCGAATTATTAACTTCGCGGACTGGCTGCCAGTAAGCGGCCGGCCCCGCTACAGAGGCTTTGTGCCTTACTATTCATCCAAAGCCGCCGTTGTCGGCCTGACCGAAAGTCTCGCGCTGGAACTGGCTCCAGAAATTCTGGTCAATGCAATCGCGCCCGGTCCGATTCTTGAGCCTCCGGGCCTGACTCCCGAGGAGAACCTGGAGGTGATCGATGCCACCCCGCTTCGGCGATGGGGCGGTGCGGCGGAAATCGCCAAAACGATACTCTTTCTAGTCGACAGCGATTTCATCACCGGTGAATGTATCCGCGTCGATGGCGGCCGGCATCTCTCTTGAGGGTACATCTGCTCGAGTGTGTTAGCCCGCAAGATGGCTCTGCGATCACGCACAGGAATATAGGTTAAGGCCGATGACGCAAATATTCATTCGCCCTTGGACTGGGCGCGGTTCAGGGGAGTCATGAGTACGACGTTTCAGCCAATCGACGATCTATGCATCAACACTATCCGGACGCTCTCGATCGACGCGGTCCAGAAAGCGAACTCGGGACATCCGGGAATGCCGCTGGGCGCGGCCCCGATGGCGTACGTCTTGTGGAC
>JBAPSR010000185.1:0-1937 GCA_049281755.1 Binataceae bacterium (SeqCode) | reverse complement strand
GCAGCCCGCCGCCTACAGAAACTACAAATGGATTGTCCGTGATCCCGATCTGCTCGGTGGCAAGCTTGCCGTGCGGGGAACGCGCCTCGCAGTTTCCTTCGTGCTCGCTTGTCTGGCGGAGGGAATGGACGCCAAGGAGATTGGACAGACATACGTGCCGATTCCAAGCGAGGCAATTCCGGAAATCATGAGTCTGGCCTCAAGGCTGATCGATTCGGGAGATGTGGCTACTTGACGCCAACATGCCGATCCTGCTCGTCGCGTTACTCGCCGAGTTGGGTATTGAATCAGATTCGGCTAACCCTCGAGGCTGGAATCCGCTAAGCAACGGCGTCTTGGTCGATACGGCGGTGCGCGAGGGCTTTTCCGTTCTCCTCACGCGCGACCGCCTATTCGGGCAATCTGCCGCAAGTGCGCTAACCAGTCATCCGGAGTTCTCTGTGGTGCGTGTTACACTTCCTCAACTTCGCTTTCGCGGCTTCCTTGAGGCATTTCGAGCCGCTTGGGCGAGCGCGCCAATCGTACCAGCCTCCGGACGTATGGTCGATCGGCCCGCATAGCGCGGTTGGGCGAATGAAAACACCGCGGTTAGACGGACCACTGGCACGCGAGAGGGCGGCGCGGCGCGAGGCTTGCGCTTCTTTCGCAAGCATCGTGACGCGCGGGTGAGGGCGGCCTTGCTCGATCGCGAATCTCTGTGGATCAGGCCAACAGCGCGGCTACACCCAGCCTAACGACCGTTAGAGATTTTGCCAGGTTTGTTCATGGCTGAACTGTTCAGCCTTATGCCCAATTCGATTTCATGCAATCCTCTCCGCATGGAACCAAACCACAGAACCTCGACCCCCAATTTCGTAAAATTCCAGAAGATCGATCCCTGCCGGCATTCGAATTTCTTCGAGCTTCGCATTATGCGAACAAAAAGCGCGAAGCCATCAGGACGATCAAATAATCGAGGTTCTACCAGCTCTTTCTATGGCACCAAGATCAAAAATTCCCGGAGCGAACCCACCGTTAAAACGGTATTATGATTCGCAAAGCGGTACCTGCTCCGCCGCTACACGCTCGCTCACTCGAGGTTCTGCTTGGAGACGAAACCCGACTGCCCCTTCATCGGACCATCGATGATTTCGACTTGCGCGCCGTTCTCGTCGGTCGAGATCACCTTGACCGGTGTCTGGTCGTCAATCTGCTTGGCCGCCAGCCCCTGCCCGACGCTGCCCAGCATCCCTTGCACGCCGCCTTGCTGCTTGAGCTGCGAAATCTTGGTGTAGGTCTGCTCGTCAGGATACATTGGTACCGATCTCTCGCCCTGCAACGCGACCAGCTTATGGCCGCATCCTGCAAGCACGAGCGTCATTCCAATTGCGGCAGCCGCCGCGAGAATCTTCCATGCCTTCATGTGACTCCTCCAGCAAGCGCGCCGATTCCCGTTGCGGCGCATCCGCGATGGACGTGATGCACGTGTGCGCTTTTAGCACGCCCCGCGATGCGCCGCGAATTCGGCAAAATTGCCGACGCCGTCCGCCCATGATAGCCTTTACCCCTCGCGTTTCGGAGGATCTCCACTCCGGACGTATCGAGATGCGAATCGGCCTGATTTCCGACACTCATATCCCCGAAGCCTGCGAGCATCTGCCCGCCCAGGTCTTCGAGGTATTTCGCGGCGTCGATCTGGTGATGCACGCCGGCGATGTCTATGTGAATCGCGTGCTCGACGAGCTGGCCAAAATCGCGCCGGTGATCGCCGCGATGGGCAATGGCGACGAGGGCCTTGACGGCCACCGCTTCAGGCTCGAACCCGACGCTCGTGTGCGCGAGGCCCATCTGCTCGAACTCGAAGGCGTGCGAATCGGCTTGGTGCATTCGGTGCCGACGCCCGACGAAACCTCCGACGAGGTTTTCGCCCGCGCGATCGAGCGCAACTTCGGCGGCCC
>JBAPSR010000184.1:0-3261 GCA_049281755.1 Binataceae bacterium (SeqCode) | reverse complement strand
CAAGCCGGCGAAACCAGATTGCGAGAAGTGATTTCGAGCGGAGGATTCTCGCGCGTGCGCCGCGCCACCGAAACTCCGTTCAACCTGGTGCTGGAAGCGCGCCCCTGAATCTGCGGAGCGTCGTGCTATTTGCGCCACGGGGCGGGATGTTCGCCGCGGTCGAGGAAGCGCACATAGTCGGCGAGAATTTCCGCATGATCGAATGCGAGCGGCGTGGGCGGATTGCGGGGGTCGCATAGCGTCGCGTTCTTCGCGTCGTCATCGCCGCGCGGCGTGCCGCTTGCGCGTGCGACGTACACCACCGTGATTGTCTGGCCGCGCGGATCGCGTTCGGGCCGCGAATAGACCCCCAGCAGCGCGCGAATCTCGACCTCGAGCGAGATCTCCTCGCGCGCCTCGCGCACTGCGGCCTGCTCTACGGTCTCGCCAAAATCGACAAAGCCGCCGGGAATCGCCCATCCGGGCGGGAAATTGCGCCGCTCGATCAGCACGATTTTGTCGCCGATTTCAGCGATTACATCGGCGGCGATTGGCGGACACTGCGGACGCGGCATCGCCGAAATTTATCATGCCGGCCTCGATAACGCATTCCGAAAGCGCCTTCGCGTGCTGCTTACCACAAATGGGCTTTGGCTGCCTTCGATTCGCTGGCGTTGGCACAATTAAATCGGTATAGAGTCATCTGCCCATTGCCGATCCTCAAGAAATCAGTTGAAACAGGTGTGACTGGATGAAGACGCTGGAGAACCTCCGACGCCACTCGTTTACTAATATCCTCCCAATCGTAGCTCTCTCAATATTGCTCCCGATTTCGATGGCTCAGGCCGGGGACGAGATGGTTCCCATCGTCGGCAACCATTCCCCGACCGTCGAGAAACTCGTTGCGCCGAAGCCAGCGCCTGGCGACGCGATGATTACGATCGGCATCGATTTAAACCCGACCAATCGCGCAGAGCTCGAGCGTCTGCTCGCCGCGCAACAGGATCCGGCTTCGCCCGACTATCATCGATGGCTCAAGCACGGCGAATTCGACAGCCGCTTTGGCCCCGACCCCGCAGTGCGCGGAGCGATCACACAGTGGCTCGAACAAAAAGGATTCAAGCTCGCGAGCCCGACCAGCGATCACAACGTCGTCAGGTTCCGTGGCACTATCGCCCAGGCGCAGGACGCTTTCGGAGTGGCGATCTACTCGTCTGACGAAGGCAAGCATTACGGCAACCTCGGTGATCCATCGATCCCATCGCAATTCGCGGACGCGATCGGATTTATCGACGGACTCGACAACCTGCGCGCTTCGCATACCCCCCTGCATACGATACCGGGTTCTCCGGCCGCCCTGGCGCAAACGAACCCACCTTCTTCGGCGAACAAATCAGGCGCCGTGCAGCCACAGGTGACGCGCAGTGGCCTGACCGCATTCGCGCCATCGGACCTTTACACCTTTTACGACGAGACGCCGTTGTTGAATAAAAACGTCAACGGCACCGGCACCGGATGTATCGGCCTGATCGAGGTTTCAGATTATTCCGCGACCGGCATTACCAACTTCGATAGCGCCTTCAACCTTCCTGCCGCCAGCATCACCGACGTAGTCGCTTCCGACAGCGACAATCCGGAACAGAACTCCCGGGTGGACGAGACGATGCTTGATATCGAGTACTCGCACGCGATGGCGCCGCAGGCCCCAATCAAGGTTTACCTTTCGGATCCCGCTACGTTTGATGCCAACCCCATCGAGGCTACTGTCGACGCACTCACCACTGCGGTCAACGATACGACCATGTGTAGCGCACTCAGTATCAGCATCGAGTCGTGCGGATTTCCGAACGCCTATTACACCGGCGCGCTTCATACGACGTACATGCAGGCCGCTTCGCAGGGGCAGACGGTATTCGTCGCGGAAGGAGACCAGGGTGCGGCCGAATATGACGTCGATCTCACTACCAACGAGTGCGTAGTCGGGACGACTCTCAACGTCAATGAACTGGCATCGGACCAGTACGTGACCGCGATCGGCGGTACTCAATTCACACCCACTCTGAAGAACGGCAATGACGTCGGGTTCGTTGCCGAATCGGTATGGAACGAGCCGCAATTCCTCTCTGACGGAATTGGATCGGGTGGCGGCGGCGCCAGCGTGGTGTGGTCGAAACCCGGCTTCCAGGATATCGGCACCCCGAACGACAACGCACGCGACGTACCCGACATCTCGATGGAGGCGGCGTGCCAAACTCCCGGAGTGTTTTCCGTATTTCCCGACCAGAGCACCGGCAACAGCGTTTCATGCTGCGCCTGCGGAACCAGTTTGGGCGCTCCCATCTGGGCCGGAATCGCGGAGCTTCTGGTGCAGAGCAACAGCGGCACGCGGGTCGGTCCAATCAACACCCAGCTCTACGTTCTTGGAAATAAGCAGAACACGGCGGCGACCGGAATCCGTGATGTCACCTCTGGTAACAACTCTTTCAACAACGTGACAGGATTCTCCGCCGTCACTGGCTTCGACCTCGCATCCGGATGGGGAACACCCGACATCGCCATTTTCGTGCCGGCATTCCTGGGCCAGCCGGTCCCGACCCAGACTGCAACCCCGACCAGTACTCCCACCCGGACTGCAACCCCGACGTCCACTCCGACCGGCACTCCGACCCGGACCGCGACGCCGACGGCAACGCCCACACCGGGAACCGCAAAGCTGACCGTTACCGCCGTGATCAATTTTGGCAAAAGCACCATCGTCGGTGAGACCAGCAAGCCCAAGGACGCAACGGTTAAAAACGCGAGCCCTAAAAAGGGCGGCGCGAGCGCCACGATTGGAACCGCGATCAGCAACAATTCAGTATTTGTGGTTACCGAGCAGTGCTCGCCCGCGACACTCGCACCGGACAAGAGCTGCAAGATAGACGTCACGTTCAAGCCGACCGGCACCACCGCCGAAACCGGCGAACTGACCATTACCGACGACGCGGCAGGCTCGCCGCAGCACGTCGCTCTATCGGGCACCGGCAAAGCTCCAAAGGTGAAAAAGTAGACTTAAGGAATAGCATCCTCGTACCCGGAAGGAGCCTGCGGCGACCTTCCTTTCAGGAGCGCTCTGCGTAACCCGTCGGGAAAGTGCGCCAGTGCCCGGGGCGCTCCTGCGCACACAGATGACGCTTCGCACTTTGAGCGGTTGACAATTATCGGCGCGGCACACAAAGTTCGATTCCATCATGCGAGTTGCACGTCTTTACGATTTCGGCGATATCCGGGTCGAAGAAGCGG
>JBAPSR010000183.1:0-5642 GCA_049281755.1 Binataceae bacterium (SeqCode) | reverse complement strand
GCAGATCGCCGACGAAGAGATTTTCGATAATCTGGCTTTCCCGCCATCCCGCCGCCATCACCGCGCGTCACCGAACCAGTTCGCAAGCATTGCCGCGCCGGCGCCTTGGCCGCGTCCACCGCTCAATCCGGCTTCCTCGAGTTGTGCATGCTCGACCAGCATGCGCCATAGATGCTTCGGATCGGCGCTGAAGATCGCGGAGGCATCCACCGGCTCGACGTACCAAGCTCCGCTCTGAATCTCGCCGCGCAACTGAAGCGGCAGCCACTGCGCGCGCCCGTAATAGACCCGCATCGTGTCGGGCGCGGGATTGCCCTTGACGAACGCCGCGACCGACGCGCGATCGTCCATCCAATAGAGATCTCCCGCAACTGCAGTCGCTCCCGCCGGCGCGGCGGCTGCTCGCGCCAGCACGACCGGGGTGTTCATGTCGACCGGCCCGCCAAAGTAGGCGATCACGTCGCCCAGCCGCTGCGGCGCGTCGGGCAGCAGCGCACTGACCGGAATCGTGGTGGGTTGATTGATAATCACACCCGCCATCAGCGGCGGCGCGCCGCCCGGCAGCAGCAGGATGACCGCTTGCGCGAAAACCGGATCGTCGAGATCGGGAGTCGCGACCAGCAAGGAGGGCACGGCCAGCGCAGGCTGCGCATGCGCTGATACTGCGAAGACGCAGGCGCAGAGCGCGAGGAGCATGATCAGCGCGGCGGATGACGATATCGCGCGCACTCGCACGGCGATTTCGCTGCTGTATTGGGATCGCGGGAACATCCACAAGCACCAAGCGGCACCTTGAGGCTTAAGAGGAAAGGCGCGTTCGCGTCAAGCCTCGCGCTGGATCGCGCGCAGATGCGAAGGCCCGGAATTGCTTCCGGGCCTTCGCGTCTATCAGCGTTCACTACCTAACTTCATTTCTGTCGGGTCATTTTGGCGTCTTGCCTGCGCCCTTCAGACCTACGCTCTGGCCGAAGCCCGGCTCGAGGTTGTCCTTGATCATCAGCGTGCCCTCGAACTTGGTCGCTTGGGCCGGGGTGAAGGTCACCGAGACCTCGCAGGTGCCAGGCTTGACCCCCTTCGAGCGCGGCCCGAGATCGTCGTCGTCACAGACCTGAGTGATACTGAACGGACTGGCCGCGCCGGATTCCGACTCGATCAGAATCGGCACCGGATGCTTCTTCTTCGTGATCTTGCCCAGGTTCGTGATCTTCACCGTCTTAACCTTGCTCGAACCCACATCGACGGTGCCGAAGTTGAGCGTCCGGGGTGCGACGCGAAGCTTGCCCGCGACCGGAGTCGGCGTCGCCGTTGGCGTCGGCGTAGGAGGCGGCGCCACGACGTTGAAGCCGATCGAGGCGTTCGACGCCACGTATTGCAAAGTTCCAGCGAAGCTTGCGCTGAGAGTCTTGATTCCCGCGGAACCCGCGCTCGTACTGCAGGTCGCGATGCCGCTCGCGTTGGTAGTGCCGCCGCAGCTCGAACCGCCGAGCGTGAAGCTGATCGACTGGCCCGCAATTGGAACCGCCGGACTCGGAGAGGCGTCGGTCAGAGACGCAACGAGGTTAACCGACTGATTCGGCATGGCGCTGCGCGGGCTGGAATTGAGGCTCACGAAGGTAACGTCAGTTCCCGCTCCCCAGGTGATTACCGCTTGATTCGAAGCTATGGGCGCACTACCGACCGTTGCAAAAGCCGTAATCGTATCGATGCCCTGATGGGCCGCAGTGTAGGTGAACGTCGCGATCCCGTTCGCGGTCGTCGTGATGTTGCCGATCTGAGGATTCGCGCCCACGACCTGGAAGGTTACCTGCGTTCCGGTTGGTACTGTCACATAGTGGAAGCTCGCAGTCATTGTCTGCGAAGCGCCCTGCACCGGATTGGGCACGATGCTGGTTGGACTCAGCACCAATGCAGGCGCAGGGGTGGATGCGGCGTAGGTGCATGCGCCGTTGGTGTCCGTGATCTTGTATACGGCATTGTTCTGGGCAGCGTAGACGCATCCGTCGGGCCCGAAGATCAGATTTCCGAAACCTGCATTATTGACGAGCGTCGTGCTTGGGCTCGCCGGAGTGGTGGTGAGATCGTAGGTGCCCAGCAGTGCGGGTGTGGTGCCGTTGGCGGGAAAATTCGCGAACAGAGTCTGTGCGTCGCCGTTGTTCTGCGTCCCGAGCGCCAGAAGCCCCAATTGAGAGACCGCAACATTTGGCAGGTTTGCCACCGTGGGAGGTGTAGGTCCGTTGGTCCCGCTGACCTGCGCGACTGTGCCGGGACCCCAGACGTAAATCGTGCCGCTGGGCGCAAACGCGATATTGGCATTTGGTGACGACGGCAGCGACGCGTAGACGCTCACTGCGGGACTCTCGCTGGCTGGGTTCGAGATACGCCATAGAGCGGTATCGTCTGATCCGCTGCCGTGGCATGAATCGTCCGCGAAGAGATCGCCGCTCAGCGGATCGATCGACAATGCCGTCGGACACGTCAGATTGGACGCGACTGTTCGAATCTGGGCGCCGGTAGACGGATCAATCTGCAGCACCATGCCGGTCGTGAAGCCACCCTCGGTGGTATCAAAGGAGGCGTAAAGGTTGCCGCTCGAGTCGAACACTAATCCTGCCAGCGACTGTCCCAGCGCCGTGGTGGTCAGCAAGGTGCTGTTGCCGGCGACTCCACCGCCGGGCGGGAACTTATAAATATTGCCGGTAGGCCCGTCACCGACGTAAAGGTTGCCTGACGAATCGAACGCCATTCCATACGCGCCTGCGCAGGTGAAGTCGACATCGCCAAAAGCATAGGATTGCGCGAAAAATCCGGTGGCGTACGGAGTCACCAGAAATCCCGGCGCGGCCGGCGGAGTTGCAGTGGCGCATCCCGACGCGGGACTGTCGTTAAACGAAACCTGCCCGGTTTGAGGGAAGGGAATATTTCCGTCGGTCACGTCCACCGCCGAATAGGTCACCGTCTCGTCGTTCTGGTCGGTTGCGGTGAACTTGATTACCCCGTTGCTGTTGGTGACTGGAGGGACGGGTCCGCTAATAACCGAATTACCGCCCAACTGATTGATCTGAATCAACTTGCCGGGACTCGGCCGCCCCAGCGAATCCTCGAGCGTCACGGTAATGTCGGTCGGGGTGACGCCGTCAGCCGTTGCCGATGTCGGGAATACATTGAGCCCGGCCGAAGCAGCGGGCGGTGTCAGGAATGGGATCTCGAAAGGCTGTGCTACCTGAACTCCGTCGGTGGTATCGGTGGCGGTGAATGCGAGATTTTCAGGAGTCAGATCGGTAACGGTGAAAGTCGCCACGCCGTTATCGATCGTCGTGACGGCACTCGAAGGACTAATGCTTGCGGTGCTCGCGCCAGCGGAGAGCATTACGGTCTTGCCGGACACCGAATTGCCATTGGCGTCGCGCAACGCGACCATTACCGTAAGCTGAGTAGTGCCGTCGGCTGGAACGCCGTCGGGCGCAATGCCCGAAGGGGGGACCGGCAGTGATTCACCGATTTGCGAGAGCGTCGCACTCGGCGTTCCTGCGCTCTGGCCGGTCAACGCGAGGTACATCAGGTTCAGATTCGGAGAACCCAGCCCGACATGTGCGAAGTCACTGCCGAGCGCGGCGGCATTGTGGAAGGCACTGGTATTAGCGAGTAGGTACAACTGCGGATTTAGCAGGCCCAGGTTGCTGCCCTGCCCCTGGTTCAGCAGAGCCGTCATCGCGGCCCATTGCGGCGTCGCGATACTGGTGCCGCCATATTCGAGTCCGTTCGGGCAACCGCCATTGCTGGCTTGGCAAATGAATACGCCCTGAGCCGGATCGGCATTCATCACCAAGTCCGGCACCATCCGCATGCTCGAGCCGCTAAGCACAGTCTGATAGCTTTTCGCTGCGAAGAATTCGCTTACCCCGAACCCCCCTTGTCCGGTCGGCGGGTTTGCGGCCGAACCATTCCACCAGGTTTCGGGAGCATACATAAGGCCGGGCGCCGACGGCTCCGATGAACCACCAACTGCCGTCGCATTGGGAGAATCGGCAGGGACTGCGACAGTATTAGCGCTGCCGTCAAGGCAGGTGCTTCCGTCGTCGCCACTGCCGTTGAACACGCTGATGCCAGCCGCCGCCGCGTTCTGGAAGATCGTGTCGATACTCTGTGCGTCCGCTAGGCTGCTCTGGTCTTCGCAGTACGCCCAACTGTTGGAGATAATGGTCACTTTGTCGTTGACCATTTGGTTGAAGACGGCCTGAAAGCTCGAACTTCCACCATTGAACGGCGCATCGTAAACCACCGTCTTCGCGCCCGGCGCCATCGTTAATGTGGTATCGATATCGAGCAGCACTTCGTCCTGGTTGGGTCCGGCGCTGGTGCCGCCGTTGACGTTCACCTCTGTTAGATTGTTGATCAGAGAGGCCGGCTCGTTTGTGAACGCCAGATAATCTGAAACATCGCTGGTCTCAAAGTTGTCGAATTCGACCAGGCCGATTGTCTGACCGGTCCCATCGAGTCCCGCCCATGGAAGCGGCGCCGGATTCGCCTGCGGCTTGGCCATCAGACTTTCGAGAGGAGAGATCATAGGTTTAGGGGCCGCGGCGCCGCAAAAGAAATCCCAGAGCGGGCCCATGTTGAACGCGGCGTTCTTGTCCACCGCGGCTTTGCACGCGTTCAGCACCGTTGTCTTGGCGGCATCCTGCGCCTGAGTGCCTCCCGAAGTGCCCAGCCAGCAAAGGCTCGCTAGAATTTCACACTGAAAGAAGCGGATGGCTTTGGTCGCATTGCGCGGTCGGGCGAGGTCCGATAACCCGCTGACAGCCTGTACTTTTGCCGCTAGCCCTTGGGGTAGTGCCGGATCACGATCATTCGCGAAAAAATTCTGCGAGCCAAGTTTGTAATCACCTATATGCACGTCGAACGCTTTCTCGACGGCACCGCGCCTCCCGCTAGCCGTGATAGTCAGTCGATTCTTCGAGCCTTCAACGAGCGCCAGCTTGTTCGTGCGCAGATATGCCAGCACGGCGTCGTAATCATCTCGGCTTGGCCCAAAGCGATCAGCGATTTGGCCCTGCGTCAGGTATTGATGGAAATTCTTCGAATGCGGATCAGAGATATCGTGCAGCAATTTATCGAAGGCCGCCTGATGATCGCGTTTGAGCACAAGCGTGATCGTAAGCGGCTCATTTTCGCGCGCCGACGCCGTGGGCAGTCCCGTCGCCTTCGACAACGCCGGCAGCACATGTCCCGGCAGCCGAACCATCGCAGTGGCGGTGTGCGTATCCGGACCAGGTATCGCGGATGAAACGGCGGCTCCGGCAGGCGATACAATAGTCAACAACAATGGCACGAGCAGGATCGACTTAATCCAGCGATACATTACTTCCCTCTGACTCGCGGGCTTGAGTGATTGTTTCCGCGGCGGAATCGAGCCTCTCTGCGGAAACATCTGTTGGCTCGTCAAACTTGGTCAGCCGCAAGAATTGCGTACGATCGCATCAGTATCGCGGACTTACTTCTTATCGCAACGGAACAATGTGAAATGTGGCGTTACAAATGATCGCGCGAGAAGAATTTTGCGCAACGCGCCAGAAGCTGGAGGACCGCCGTCAGTTCGCCGGCTTCGTGGGGGGACCTGGCAGTCCTGCCACAAGCCACCGGAC
>JBAPSR010000182.1:0-3707 GCA_049281755.1 Binataceae bacterium (SeqCode) | reverse complement strand
CCGCGATGGCGCCCGCGATTGCGGCGCCGATCGCGATGGTGAATCTGCCGAAGGATATCGGCGCGCTGCCAGGTCCGCTCGGCGAAAAACACTTCTCCGGCGAACTCGAAGAAGATTTCGACACCGTGCTGGGATGGGTCGATACGGCGCCGGTCCTGCGCGCCCCGCTTCCGGTGCGAATCGCGCTGCGGCTCGGCGAGCCGGTTCTGGGTGCGATGCCCGACGGGGTCAAGGCGTCGCTCGAAGCGGCGGTCGGATCCACGGCGGCATTCTCGCGCGCGCGTTCCACGGCGCTCAACATGATCCTGAACCTGATCCTTTATCCTGCGATCTTCATCGCAATCTCAGTGCTCCTGGTTGGCGATCCGCTGTTTTCGATCCACACCCGCGGATGGATTCTGCTCGGCGTGTTGATCGCGTCCGCCGAAGCCGCGTGGCGCCTGCGCGAGGGAGTGGTGCATGCCAAGCCCGCCTCGGAATTGACTTATCGCGGATGCTGGTATGGTCTGGCGCTCGCTCCTGTGGGCAGCCTGCTCACTCGAGGCGGCAGTCGAAAAACCGAACGCAAAGTCGCGTTCGACGGCTTCGAAACCGATATCCACGACGATAAGACCGAGCGCGACCGCCGCTATGGCACGGTTTACACCGTGCGCGAATTCGCCAACGCATACATCGTGCGGCTCGAGATGCCGCGCAAGATGCCGGCGTCGTCACTCAAGCGGATCTGGAACCTGCCCGACGAGATGCCCGATTACGACTACAACCTGGTTCTCGGCGACAGCGTGCTGGCGATAAGCGCCAGTGTTCGCGGCGAGGCGATCCGCAAGCTGTCCTACGTGTCGTCGGCGTTTCCGGCGGATTTCCAGACCCGGATCGAGTTCGGCACCGCCGTCGCGACGTTCAAGCATCGGATGCAGAACAAGGTGCTGGACGTGATCGTGATGAAGGGCGAAACCGACCAGCTACGCAGCGCCGCCTGAGCTTACGGGTGTAGTTTCAGCTATTCGGCCCAGGCCGGCGGGGCTATGCTGAGGGCAGGCAGGTGGTTTGGCATGGCGCCCCAGATTCGCGACGCAACGCATCGCGATCTTCCAAAGATCGTCGAGATCGAACGCCTCGCCTTCCCGACGCCATGGAGCCTGAACTCCTTTCAACGTGAACTTACGCTCCCCTTCTCGCGGCTGACTGTCGCGGCCGCGGGCGACGCGGAATCGGCGCCTATATGGGGCTTCCTGTGCCGATGGATCGTCGCCGACGAGTGCCACGTCCTCAATATCGCCGTCCATCCTGACTCCCGACGCTCTGGAATAGGCGCTGAGCTCCTGAATGTGGCAATTGCCGATGCGCTGACCAAAAAAGCGTCGGTCGTTACGCTGGAAGTGCGCCGGTCGAATCTGCCTGCACGATGCCTCTATAGGAAGTATGAATTTGAGGAACGGCGTTTGAGGAAGCACTATTATGGCCCAGGCGAGGACGCGATCGTGATGGAACTGCGCCTCGGCCAGTGATTTATCCGGATAATAATCAAACGTTATTTGATTTCAAGTTGGTTCATAATTCTACAGAAAACTACGGGGTTACAAACCGCGCCGAAATGTGGCATAATGTCGCATGCTGCCCAGGCGAAATCAGAAGGTGATGAACCCGTCGTCGTCAACCGCGCTGAAATCCAAGTCCGCCGTTCGCGCGCCCGCGCGCAGCGCCAAAAACGAAATGAGTCTGCCGTTCAAGAAAGGTGAGAAGGTAGTTTACCCCGCTCACGGCGTCGCCGTTATCGACGACATCCAGATGCGCGTGATTTCAGGCACCGAGCGTAGATTTTACATGCTGCGGATTCTCGGCGCCGAGAAGATGACGATCATGATCCCGACCGAAAACGTCGAGCAGGTCGGGCTGCGCCGCGTAATCGGCAAGGACATGGTCGATAAAATCTATAGAATCCTGCGGCAACGCAAAGTCGAGGTCGACACGCAGACCTGGAACCGCCGCTACCGGGAATACACCGAAAAAATCAAGACCGGCTCGCCGCTCGAGATCGCCAAAGTTTTGCGTGACCTGCTGGTGCTCAAGAGCGACAAGGAATTGTCGTTTGGCGAGCGCAAGATGCTCGACACGGCGCGAAGTTTGCTGGTGAAAGAGCTCTCGATCGCAAAGGCGCATCCTGAAGAACAAATCATGGAAGAGCTCCGAACGATCTTCGCCAACTGAATCCGGACGCGCCAATAAGATCTCGAAGAGGGCCGACGTCGTTCGGCCCTCTTCCTTTTTCGGCGGACGCATCAGCATGACGACGATCTGGCGATCACGAAGCGGATGGACGCTCGCGCTGCTCTACCTGGTCGCCGCGATCATCCTGTTCCATCAGGCGATGGCCTGCATGACGATGTTTTGCGATTCCGCGGCGCTGCCGGTTTTCCTGCCGGCCGGATGGCTCTACTGGCTACCGTTCTCGGGATCGCTGAACTACGTCGCCGATCCGATGCGTCACTGGCAATTCGTGATTCCCGCGGCCGTCACCAACGCGATCGTTTACTACTTTGTGGGTCTGGCAATCGGTCAGGTATTCAACAGCCTTTCAAGAGCATCCGTTCGCTAGCCCGTCCGGAGCGTCGGGCCTAACGCGAAGGCGTCGGGCTGAACGCAACCGCACCTGCCGCGAAAGCGTTGAACTCGTCCAATCGCGCACGCTCCCTGAGAACCCACTCGCGACAGGCCGGCAGATCGTCGGAATTTGGTTTTTCACATTCCGGCGGCAGCGGTGTAGTTCCCGAGCACTTGAAGTGTTGCCAAGCTGATGAATCGGGACCGCTAGTGTTGGCGTCGCAGACCCTCTTATCGCTGAGAAGGTGGTGGTCGACGTCCGCTTGGGACCACGTTGCGCAACCCGCAAATTTTGAGAGCGTGACAAACAGACAAGCTATTCGCATATTGTTCGAGATGATCCACGCGTAGAAGGCGACCTGACTAAGCACGGCCTTCATCGATCAGCTCCCGCACCGCCACACGGTTTAGGCTCAGCCGCCACCGCAGATCGTGGATTCGTTTGACGGCCTTACGCGGATCGCCGCGCCGCAGTTCCGCAAAAGGCACTAATCGCGCCAGAGCGACACCACGTTTGGTGATGATGATCTCTTCGCCTTGGGCAACCCTACCGATCAGGGAGAACAGGTGCATTTTGGCGTCGAATTGCTTGACTTGCGTAGCCTTTCGTTTCACCTAACCAGTATCAGACTGGTCCTATTGTCAAGCAAGCGTTGAGAGAGGCGGCCGTGCCCTACCGATGGAATGTCGCGGCAGGGGCGCGGGCGGGATATAACTATTCGCGATGCGGGCGTCGGCGATAATCGTTGCGGCGGGAAGCGGGTCGCGCCTGGGACGGGCGGAGCCCAAGGCGTTCGTGCCGCTGGGCGGGCATCCGATGCTTTATTATTCGCTCGCGGCCGCCGCGCGCGTCGCGGGAATTGCGGAAATTATCGTGACGGTTCCGGCCGGGATGGAACCAGCCGCGCGTGCCTGCGCAGTCGCCGCCGGCGCCGCGAAGCTGCCGATCAAGATTGCGCCGGGCGGCGCCGAGCGGCAGGATTCGGTGCGAATCGCGCTCGCGCTGGTCAGCGTCGAATGCGATCTGGTGATCGTGCACGACGCCGCGCGTCCTCTGGCGCGTCCTGATTTGTTCGCTGCGTGCCTTGCGGCTGCGCAGCGCGCGG
>JBAPSR010000181.1:0-4133 GCA_049281755.1 Binataceae bacterium (SeqCode) | reverse complement strand
TGGCACGCGATCGCGCTCGCCTCGGTCGGGCAGCTCGACGCCGCGGCGCCGATCCTGCGCGAGATCTTCGCGCGCGACCCCAACTGGCGCACGCTCACGGCGCGGCTGCCGCGCGGGATGTTTTCGCTCGACGACACCGTGCTCGCGCGGATTTGCGCGCTCGAATAGCCGCTTGGCCCGCTGCCTGTTCGGCGATACTCTTTTGACTGATCGACGGACCCAGGAGAATCGTCACCTATGCCTCAAGCCGAGGGCGCTCGCGCACAGCCCGACAGCGGCGCGCGAGTCGAATACGAACTCCAGCTCTACTACTGGATGAAGCTCATCCGGGCGTTCGAGGAGCGCGTCTCGCGGCTCCATCGCCAGAACAAAATCATGGGCGGCGTCTATTCGGGCGCGGGCCAGGAGGCGATCTGCACCGGAATCTGCGCGCCGCTCAAGGACGGCGATTTCGTCGCTCCCCTGCATCGCGACCTCGGCGTGTTCCTGGTGCGCGGATGCGACCCCGGACGCCTGATGGCGCAGCTCATGGGCAAGGAGACCGGGCTCTCGCGCGGCAAGGATTCGTTTTTGCACGGCGGCGACATGGAGCACTGGATTTTCGGCTCGACCTCGATGCTGGGATCGTCGCTGCCGGTCGCGGTCGGCGCGGCGCTCAAGTTCCGGATGAAGCACGACCAGAATATCGCGGTCGCGTTTTTCGGCGAGGGCGCGTCCTCGCGCGGCGACGTGCACGAGGCGATGAACTTTGCCGGCGTGCAGAAGCTGCCGGTCCTGTTCGTATGCGAGAATAATCGCTACGCCTACTCGACCCCGCTCGAAAAGCAGATGGCGATCGAAGACGTGGCCGATCGCGCGCAGGCCTATGGCTTCAAGGGTCACGTGGTTTCCGGCAACGATCTGCTCGCGGTGCTCGAAGTCAGCGAGCGCGTGATCGGCCAGGTTCGCGCCGGCGGCGGGCCTGCGCTTATCGAGTGCAAGACTTATCGCTATCGCGGACACAGCGAGCACGACGCCGCGCTCTATCGCGACCAGGAAGAGCTGCTCGAATGGCAGACGCGCGATCCGATTCCGCAATACGAGCTGTTCCTCGAGAAGAAGGGCCACGACTTGAAGCATATCCGCGAGCAGATGGACGAGCGGACCCATCGCGTGGTGCAGGAAGCGGTCGATTTCGCCGAGCAGAGTCCGTTTCCAAAACCTGAAGAAGTACTTGAAGATTTGTACGCGCCCAACAACGGCTCCGCGCCCAAGGCCAAATAGCCATGGAAATGACCTATATCAAGGCGATCAATTCCGCCCTGATGGAAGAGATGCGCCGCGACGAAAACGTCTTCATGATGGGCGAAGACGTGGCCGAGCTCGGCGGCGCATTCAAAGCCACCGAAGGACTGCTCGAGGCGTTCGGCGAAGAACGCGTGATCGATACCCCGATCTCCGAAGCGCTGATCGTCGGCGCGGGGATCGGCGCCGCCGTGCTCGGGATGCGCCCGGTGCTCGAGATGCAGTTCGCCGATTTCATTTCCTGCGCCTTCGATCAGATCGTCAACATGGCCGCGACCACGCGCTATCGCCATGGCGGCCTGGCGCAGTGCCCGCTCGTCGTGCGCGCGCCCTCGGGCGCGGGAATTCACGGCGCGCTGTTCCATTCGCAGAATCCCGAAGCCTGGTTCACCCGCGTGCCGGGCTTGAAGGTCGTCGCGCCCGCGACCGTCTACGACGCCAAGGGTCTCTTGAAGGCCGCGATTCGCGACAACAACCCCGTCATCTACTTCGAGCACAAGCGCCTCTACCGCAGTATCAAGGAAGACCTGCCCGACGCCGACTTCACCGTGCCGATCGGCGTTGCGGAGGTCCGCAAGCCGGGCTCCGATCTGTCGCTGATCACGTACGGCGGCACGCTCGGACAATCGATCGACGCCGCGAAAATCGTCGAAAAGGAAGACGGTCTCGCGGTCGAAGTGCTCGACCTGCGCACTCTCTTGCCGCTCGATCGCGACGCAATTCTTGCGACCGCGCGCAAGACCGGCAAGGTGCTGATCGTCCATGAAGATCGGCTGACCGGCGGAATCGGCGGAGAAGTCGCGGCGATTATCAGCGAGCACGCGTTCGAGTCGCTCGACGGCCCGGTGCGCCGCCTGGCCGCGATGGACACGCACGTGGCGTTCAGTCCGCCACTCGAAGAGGCAATCCTGCCCAATACCAACAAGATCGTCGATGCGATCCGCAGCCTCGCGGCCTACTGAAATGAGTATTGAAGTTACGATGCCCCAGATGGGCGAGAGTATCGTCGAAGGGACGATCCTGAAGTGGCTGGTCAAAGAGGGCGACGTCGTTACCGAAGACCAGCCGCTATGCGAGATCTCGACCGACAAAGTTGATACCGAAATTCCGTCGCCCGGCGCGGGACGAATCGCGAAAATCGTGGCGGCGGAAGGGCAGACGCTTCCGGTCGGCGCAGCGCTTGCGACGATCGATGCCGCCGGCGCGTCCGCTCCTGAAGCCAAAGTGATGGCTCCGTCAGCGGCAGCGAAACCGGTATCGAAGCCGGCGCCTGCTCCGATTCGCGAGCTTCGTCCGGCGCCGCCGCCACCTCCTCGCGTCGAACTGATCGCACCGGCGTCAGTCGCCGCCGCTCCCGACGACGACGGCGCGCATCGCCGCTACTCGCCGGTGGTGATGAAGATGGCGGCGGAGCATCGCATCGATCTCGCGCGTATCCCCGGCACCGGAATGGGCGGACGCGTCAGCAAACGCGACGTGACCCGCTACCTTGATTCCTTGCGCGCGAGCGGCGCGCAATCGAGCGCCGCCAACGGCGCCGCGACGGCGGCCTCCGTTTCAGTTTCGCCGTCGGCCAAATCCGCAGTCGCGCAGTCGCCCGCTGCCGCGCCTTCGGGCGCAATTTTTCATCCTCCCGTGTATCAGCCACGCGAGGGCGATATCGTAGAGCCGTTCACGCGCCGGCGAAAGCTAATCGCCGAGCACATGGTCTTCTCGAAGACCCATTCTCCGCACGTGCCGACCGTCGCCGAAGTCGATATGACGCGAATCTCGCGCCTGCGCGACCGGCACAAAGCCGCCTTCGCCGAGCGCGAGGGTTTCGCGCTCACGATGCTGCCCCTGGTCGCGGCGGCGGCGGTCCGCGCGCTCAAGGAATTTCCGCGCATGAACGCCTCGGTGGTCGGCGACGCGATCGTGATCCGGCGCGAGATCAATCTGGGCATCGCGATGGATTCCGACGAGGGCCTGCTGGTCCCGGTGCTCAAGCGCGCCGAAGGAATGTCGGTGGTGGGAATCGCGCGCGAGATCGCGGCGCTCCAGCGCAAAGTCGCCGACAGGAAAATCACTCCCGACGATCTCGCCGGTGGCAGCTTCACGCTCTCGAATCCGGGGCGCGAAGGAAATCTCTACGGCTTTGCGATCATCAATCAGCCGCAGGTAGGAATCCTGCGGATGGGCGAGGTCAAGAAGCGTCCGGTAGTGATCGAAGTTGACGGCGAAGACGCGATCGCGATTCGCGTCATGATGTATCTCGCGCTCTCGTACGACCATCGCGTGATCGACGGCGTACTTGGCAACCGCTTCCTCTACCGCACCGCAAGAATAATCGAAGCAGCCGACTTCGAGTTATAAATAACGCCGCGCGCACGCCCGCGGCGCGCCGTTGATCGCATTGCCGCTCTCGCCCGCGTGAGCGGCGCGAGCATCGGATGCTCCCGTAACGGACGCGCCTTCGAGTCTGCCGGTCCCGGCTATTTCTTTACCTTCGGCGCCTTCCCCTTGCCGGACAGATGCACGGATTGCGGCGAGCCGGACGCGCCGTCGCTAATCGTCAGGGTGCCAGTCTCCGATGTCGTATCGTCCACCGGCTTGAAGGTCACCGCGACCTTGCAGCTTTTTCCGGGCTCGAGCGTCTCCTCGCATTGCGTCTTCACCGCGAACACCGAGGGCGATGCGCTCTCCATCGCGACGCTCACCGGCTGCCCGATTTTTTTCTTGCCGGTGTTCTTGATGGTGACTTCTTTGGGCTTGCTCGTGTCTCCGACCGTCGTCGAGTCTCCGAAGTTCAATGTGGACGGACTGACCGACACTGTCCCCGGAGGAGTCGGCGTAGGAGTCGCGGTTGGAGT
>JBAPSR010000180.1:0-6874 GCA_049281755.1 Binataceae bacterium (SeqCode) | reverse complement strand
GCGAAAGCCGCGCACAGCAATAGCAACGCCCCCAGCGCTGCGACGACGCGCGCGCTCATATCCGACACCCCTAGCGCGTGAAAGATTCCAATCTGCGCGAACCCGATCCATCCGAGCGCCCGCTCTGCCGCCGGCGGATATGGGATGCCGCTGGCGAGCGCATATTCGCCAAGCGCGCGGGCCGCCTCGCCCGGGAACATCGCTCGCGTCGCGAGCGCGGCGACCCGCGTCAGAATTGTGTACGCCACGATGAGGACCCATCCCAGATGCTCCGCCGTAACCACGAACAGCGCGCGCTCGAGCCTTCTGGCGCTGCGAACGCCGCTGTACTGCGCCTCGGGCGCCGGCCGCTGCGCAGGCGTGGGCGCGGGCTCGGCGCGATCATGAGGATCATGCGGATCGATTCCGAGCCGCCAGTCGTCGGACCCGCGATGTTCGTCACCAGTCATCGATGCAAATCGCTATGTTCCCCCGCTCCCCGTGTCAACGCCGCCGCCGCGATAGTTACGAACCCATGAAAAATCTCTTTCACCCTTGTGCGACACGTTCATCCGATTATGCTTGAGTCTTTTGGGGCGGTTGCGATGGCAGACGACAAGATCACTCCGGTCCGGCGCCTGTTCGGCGCGACCGTGTCATTCCTCGCGCTGGCGGCGATCATCGCGTTGTTCTTCGCTTATCGCAGCCGCGTCGAGCTGCCGCTGCATTCGCCGAGATTATCGAGCTCGATCGAGCATCTGCCCTACTACGCGTTCTGCTCGTTCTACCGGATGCTCGCCGCTTATATCATCGCGCTGTTTTTTTCGATCTGGTACGGGATGCTGGCGGCGCGCGGCGGACTGTGGGAGCGAATTCTGATCCCGACGGTCGATATCGCGCAGTCGGTGCCGGTGGTCGGCTTCTTTCCCGCCGCGATTTTCTTTTTCGTTGCGCTCGCGCACGGCCATCAGATCGGCGTCGAGATGGCGGCGATCTTTCTCATCTTCACCAGCCAGGCGTGGAACATGACGCTCGGCGTGTACGAGGCGGTCAAGACGCTTCCCGGCGATTCGAAAGAAGCGCTCGAAGCGTTCGGCGTCTCCGGGTGGCTGCGATTCAAGCGGCTGTTGTTGCCGGCCTGCGTTCCACGGCTGGTCTATAACTCGATCTTGTCGTGGGTCGCGGGATGGTACTACCTGATCGCCTGCGAGATCATCACGGTCGGCCCGGCGAATTATCGCCTGCCGGGGCTCGGCAGCTTTCTGATGGATGCGGCCAATCACGGCTCAAATCTCGATCTCGCCGCAGGGCTGCTGACGCTGCTCACCGTGATCGTTCTGATGGACGCGATTGTATGGCAGCCGCTCACGATGTGGTCGGACAAGTTTCGCTTCGAGTTCGCGGCGACATCGCAGACCGCGCGCTCGCTCGGGATGCTCGATGCACTCGGCGGGATCGGGCCTGCGATGACGCGGGCGCTGCGCCTCGTGCTGGTGCCGCCCTATCGCGCGATCGTGCGCGTGACCTCCGCGATGCCGCGAGTGACAATCGCATCGAATCCGGCGGCGCGCCGCGCGGGGCGAATCCTGCGCGTTTTCCTGGTCGGTTCGCTGGTCGTTTTTCTGGCCTACGCGATTGGCGCCGGACTGGTCGCTCTTGCCCGCGCTCTTCTCAGACCGTGGCCGCACGAGGCGCGCGAGATTCCCTACGCGACGCTGGCGTCGGTGATGCGGATGGTCATCGCATATGCGATCTCGCTCGCGTGGACGGTGCCGTGCGCACTGGCCGCGAGCGAAAGTCCGCGCTTCAACCGCATACTTGCGCCTGCGGCCGAGATCGTGGGCTCGTTACCCGCCACCGCGCTGTTCCCGCTAATCGTCATCTTTGTAATCCGCGTGACCGGCGGGATGAACCTCGCCTCGATTCTGCTCATCCTCACCGGGATGCAGTGGTATCTCCTGTTCAACCTGCTGGCGGGCGTCAACCAGGTGCCCGAGGATTTGAAAGAGGCTGCGCGCGTGTTCGGATTGTCGCGCGTCGCGACCTGGCGCAAATTGATTTTGCCCGCGTCGCTCCCCTCGCTCATCACCGGCAGCTTGACCGCGTGGGGCGGGGGATGGAACGCGCTGATTCTGTCCGAGTATTTTCCGTACCAGGGCCACATCTATAAAGTGACCGGGCTCGGCGCGCTGCTCGATGTCGCCACCTATCAAACCGGCAACGGGACGATGATCCTTTTGAGTCTGCTCTCGATGGTCGCGGTCGTGTTAGTCTTGAACCGGCTCATCTGGCGGCGGCTATATAACGTAGCGACCGAACGCTACCGGCTGGATTACTAACTACTGCCAGATCAACCAATGTGCGAAGACGCTGACCCCGCAGACCCATGCCTCTCCTCGAGCTCCGCAATGTCTCCAAAAGCTTCTCGATCCCCAAGGGGATCCTGCTCGTGCTCGACGATATTTCCTTCACCATCGAGGAAGGCGAGTTCGTCGCGATCGTCGGGCCTTCGGGATGCGGCAAATCCACGCTCTTGCGTCTGATCAATGGGATCATCCCGCTCAGTTCCGGGCAGGTGCTCTACTCAGGCAAACAGGTGGACGGGATCAATCTCGAATCCGCCCTGGTGTTCCAGTCCTTCGCGCTGCTGCCGTGGCTATCGGTGAAAGCCAACGTCGAGATGGGCCTCGAGGCGCGCGGGCTCGGCGTCGAAGAACGCGAAAAGCGCGCCAGTATCTATATCGACAAGGTCGGCCTCGACGGCTTCGAAGAAGCCTACCCGCGCGAGCTCTCCGGCGGAATGAAACAGCGCGTCGGCTTCGCACGCGCTCTGGCGGTCGAGCCGCGCGTGCTCCTGATGGACGAGCCATTCTCCTCGCTCGACGCCCTGACCGCGATCACCCTGCGCGAGGAATTGCTCGATATCTGGCAGGCGCCCGGCATGTCGGTGAAGACGATCATCATGGTCACCCATATTATCGAAGAAGCGATCGAGCTGGCCGACCGGGTTATCGTGCTCGGCTCGGGACCCGGCCGCGTGGTCGCCGATCTCAAGCTCGATTTGCCGCGCCCGCGCGACCGCCGCTCAGAGCCCTTCAACGCATGGACCGATAAAGTCTTCTCGCTGATCGAGGAGCGCGGCTGATGCCGGCGCCAAATATCATCCCGATTCCCGACTGCCAGCTCACCTGGGTCTTCGGCCTGCTCGAGTTGCTCGAAGATCGCGGCGGCCGCGAAGACGGCTACAAGATCGCACGCGATCTGCAATTCAAGTTTGGCGATCTGCTCAAGGTGATGAAGGCCGCCGAAATCCTGGGCCTGGTCTCGACCCCCGCCGGCGACGTCGTGCTCGATTCGCTGGGCAAGCAGTTCCTCGACAGCGACATGAATCAGCGCAAACTGCTCATCCGCGAGCAACTGAAGAAGCATCCACTGTTCAGCTACCTGGTGCGCCTACTGCGCGGACAAGAGGACCGCTCGCTGGCCAAGGAAGTCGTGCTCGAGCATCTGGCGATGCTCTTGCCGAGCGAACCGCCGCAGCGGATGTTCCAGACCATCGTCAATTGGGGGCGCTTCGCCGAGCTGTTCGGCTATAACAAGGACGAGGACCGGTTCTATCTCGATCACGAATAGGCGCGCCGCGCGCGTGCCTGCTGGAGGATCCAAGCGATGGCGGAATCAAGCTACGAAGTCGTCGAGCGCTTTTGCAAAGCGTGGAAAAATCACAACCTCGACGAAGTGATGGCGTTCTTCACCGACGACGCCGAGTACCAGAACGTCCCGATGGGGCCGGGCGCCAAGGGCAAAGCGGCGGTCAAGGGAGTAATCGATACCTTCTGGCCGATGGCCAAATCGATCGAGTTCAAAGTCCTGCGCGCCGCCGCCAACGGCAACACGGTATTTAACGAGCGAATCGATATCTTCGACCTTGGCAACGGCAAGAAGATCGAGCTACCGGTCGCCGGCGTGTTCGAAATCCGCGGCGGCAAGATCGCGATATGGCGCGACTACTTCGACCTCGCGATGTACACCAAGCAAATGGGCTGACGCAGACCGGCGGCCACCAAGGCACCAAGACACGAAGAAGAAGCGGGCCTTTGTGGTAGGAAAGACCCGCTCACTCTTTCTTTGTGTCTTCGTGTCTCGTCGGCCGCATGTCTGATCCCTCGCCCTGAAAGGGAGAGGTTAGGTGAGGGACCGATCTCAGCGCGGCGCGCCAGCGCCGCGCGATTAAGAGACAGAGCAGCAGCGTTGCCCGGCGCAGCGAGACGCTTCGCGCACAATTATCGGGCGTGCACAGCCGGGCGCGTCGCGGCGCACCCCTACGAAAACGAATCTGCCTGGTTCTGTCTTCTTTTCTTCGTAGGCGCCGCTCGCGAGCCGCCCGCCTTGCGCGCAGCCTGCCACATCCACGCCAAGCCTGTCCGTCATCCTGAGCCGAAGGCGAAGGATCTCCGCGAAGCGATTAGTGCGAATAGCGACGCGGCACTAAGAGCTAGCCGCGCAGCCTTGAATCAATGTTCCTCTAGTACCGCGCCGCCGGCGGTCTTCCACCGAATCACAACCCAGATTCAACGCTCCGGTTCCCCTTCCCGTGCGGGAAGGGGTCCGGGGTTAGGTCGATCGATGAGGCAACCTATCTATCCCAAAAACCGGACCGCGATTATCACGTTCGATACCACGAATGCCGACGGCACCAGGATCCGCGACCAGTTGCGCACCTTGAGCCCCAGGTCGCGCCGCCGATCCGAGCTATGCGTCACGTGTACGATCATGATCTCGGTGAAGGCCAGAAACACGAACACGTAGCATTGCAAAAAGAACGCATCGATATACGTCAGGTACGGCACCCGCGGCATGCTCGACGAGATCGCGAACGCGAACGCGATCACTGTCAGGATCGTGGTGACCGAAACCGCTATCTGTGAGTTCAGATCGTGCGGCTCGATCCAGAACACTCCCCACGACACGCACACCATCAGGATCAGCGGCACGAACACCTTCCAGACGTAATACGTCGAGCGTCGTGTCACCCGCATCCCGAAGCGCACCCCATTGAGCACCCCCGAGGATTCATGATGCGTATGCAGGACCGGCGGCAGGACCTGCAAATCCCATTGCGCCAGCGAGCTGTAGGTATTGAACTCGCTCGCCGCCCAGACCTCGGCATGGCTCAAGGTGAAAGTGATCGTGTTGCCGTCGGGAAGGAACGGATGGATGAAAATTTCCAGAATCTGGGTGTCGAATGGGTAACGCCTGAGCCCGAAACGCGCCGATAGCTCCGCGTTGAAGCGCTCGACGTAGGTGACGTCGCCGTTGGGCGCCACGCTGATCGACGTATCGTGGCGCTCGCGCGGCGCGGTCGCATTGACGATTTCGAGCCGCGGACTCCAAATCTCGCCCGGCTTGTAGCTGCGCACCAGGTCGTCGGGCCCCTTCGATACGAACGCGAGGCGCGGATCGTTCCAGCGCGTGAACAGGTAGCCGTCGATATCGAAGTGCTGCGCCGAATCGTCGATCTTCGACAGGTTGATAACGTGCAGGCTGACCGAGACCACCACCGGCTTGCCGCCGGCCATCGGCGGCTCCGCGCTCGGATCATGATCGAACGGCGGCAGCGTTGAATCAGCGGCCGCCGCCGCAACCGGCATCGCCAGCACCACCATAGCGAGCATCACCATCGCCGCCGCACCCGCCCATCGCCGCATCACGCGCAACCCTCCCCTGCCTGTTTCAGATCCCCCTCAATCCTCTTATATTCCCCTCAATCCTCCGGCCCGAGCATCTTGTTGACCTGCACCAGCCGATCGAACTCCTCGCCCTTAAGAAACCCGAGCGCGACGCATGCCTCGCGCAATGTCGTTCCCTCGGCATGCGCCTTCTTCGCGACTTTCGCGGCGTTGTCGTAGCCGATATGCGGGCTCAGCGCCGTCACCAGCATCAGCGAGTTGCCGACGTTGCGCGCGAGCTGCTCGCGATTCGGCTCGATTCCTTCGACGCAGTACTTGCTGAACGAGACGCACGAATTCGCCAGCAGGCTCGCCGAATGCATGAAGTTGTGGATGATGATCGGTTTGAAAACGTTGAGCTCGAAATTCCCTTGCGTCCCGGCCGCCGCGATCGCGGTGTCGTTGCCCAGCACCTGCAGGCACACCATCGTCATCGCCTCGCTCTGCGTGGGATTGACCTTGCCCGGCATGATCGACGATCCGGGCTCGTTCTCGGGCAGCGACAATTCGCCCAGCCCGCAGCGCGGCCCCGAGCCCATCCATCGGATGTCGTTGGCGATCTTCATCAGCGAGCACGCGAGCGTCCGAAGCGCTCCCGAAGCCATCACCAGCGCGTCGTGAGCGGCCAGCGCCGCGAACTTGTTCGGCGCCGAGGTAAAAGGCAAGCCCGTGTACGACGAGATTTTCGCCGCGACCCGCTCCGCGAATTCGCGATGCGTATTCAACCCGGTCCCGACTGCCGTGCCTCCGATTGCGAGCTCGTAGATATCGGGCAGCACCATCTCGATCCGCTTCAAATCGGCGTCGAGCTGCGCCACGTAGCCCGAGAACTCCTGCCCGAGCGTGAGCGGTACCGCGTCCATCAGATGCGTCCGTCCGATCTTCACGATCGAGGCGAACTCGGCCGACTTCCGCGCCAGCGCGTCGCGCAGAACCTTGACCGCCGGAATCAGCAGATGCACCAGCTCCTCGGCCGCCGCTATATGCATCGCGGTCGGGAAGGTGTCGTTCGAGGATTGCGACATGTTCACGTCGTCGTTGGGATGTATCGGCTTCTTGCTGCCGAGCACGCCGCCGGCGATCTCGATCGCGCGGTTCGAAATAACCTCGTTGGCGTTCATGTTGGTCTGCGTGCCGCTGCCGGTCTGCCAGATGCGCAGCGGAAA
>JBAPSR010000179.1:0-2550 GCA_049281755.1 Binataceae bacterium (SeqCode) | reverse complement strand
GCGTGCGCCGCGAGCGATTCCATCGTGAGCGCCTCGAACCCTTCCTTCAGGACGATTCGCGCCGCCGCCTCGAGCAGATGCGCGCGGCGCGCGGCGGCAGGCATCCGCGCCGGAGGCTTTGGCGGCGAGGACTTGCCGGCAGGCTTTTCGATAGCGGTCACATGAGGCATCGCAAGGACCTTCCCGGCGCCAGATTGCGCATAATCCGTCAGTTGACGCCAGTTGACGGTAGCGTCAATTCAAACTAGATTTCATCCGAGCGCAACTCTGGACGATCAGTGTGCGCATTATAGTCGAGGGAGCCTGCAATGCCCTACGCCCAAGGCCGCACTTTTTACGATGCCGACAGCCATCTGATGGAGCTGAGCGAGTGGCTTCCGAAGTACGCCGATCCCGGAATCCGCGAGCGGATCCGTCCGCTCTACCTGGGCGGAGCGGGCGCCAAAGCCGCGGAACTTATCGCGCAGGCAAAAGCGCGCGCTGCTGACCCGCGCGCGAGCGTCAAGCTCGAAGAAAATGTGATGACGCCCAAGGGATGGCTCGCGCTGGGCGCATTCGATCCGGCCGAGCGCAGCCGCGCGCTCGATCTGATCGGGGTCGATCGGCAGCTCGTCTTCCCGACCTTCGCCTTTTCCCAGTTCCTCGGCAGCGACGCGGAGCTTCTGTGGGGCGGCACGCGCGCGCTCAACCGCGCGATCGCGGATTTCTGCTCGGCCGACCGCCGCCTGATCGCGGTCGGCTCGGTGCCGTGGGGCGAGCGGAGCTGCGCCGAGGCCGAAGCGGCGCTCGACGCCGGATGCGGCGCGATGCTGGTGAACTCGATGCCGGGGGCCAAGTCGCCGACGCATCCTGATTTTCATCCGCTGTGGGCGATGCTCCAGGAGCGCGGCATCCCGTTCATGCTGCATATCGGCGGAGGCGGCCGCGCGCTGCGCCGCGCGTTCAACGACAACGGACTCGCACCGACCACCGATTGGCTGGGCGGCGGCGAGAATGTCCGCGCGAAAGACTACATGGTGATCCATCAGACGCCCGAGCAATTCCTGGCCTGCATGGTGCTCGACGGAATCTTCGAGAAATTCCCGAAGCTGCAAGGCGGCGTGATCGAGCAGGGCGCGATGTACCTGCCCGCGCTGCTGCGCCGCCTCGATATCTGCCAGCAGAGCTTTCGCAAGACCGAACCGGCGCTGAACCTGCCGCTCAAAGCGTCGGACTATCTACGTCGGCAGGTGAAGTTCACGCCTTTTCCGAACGAGCCGGTTGGCTGGATCATCGAGAACTCGGGTCCCGAGATGCTGCTGTTCTCGACCGACTATCCGCATCCCGAAGGGACCAAAGATCCGATCGGCCGCTTCGAGGCGACGATGGGCCAAGTCAGCGAACAAGCGAAGGAGCGGTTCTACAGCCGCAACTTCGCCGAAATGATGGGTGACGCCGCATGACTTGAGATCACCGCGACGATCTCGGGTTGGGGGGAAACCCTAAGCGATGCGGGCGAGGTTAACTCCTCGCCCGCATCTTAATTGCACGCTAATTTCACCCTAAATTTCAGCCCGATTTACCGGCATTTTACTTGATCGCAAGCGCGTTCGGCGGCGACCCGACACCGCCGGGCACGTTGAGCGGCGCCGAAGTCAGGAAGAATTCGTACACGCCGTCGGCCGCGCAATCTTCCGCCAGCGGTTCGAGGTTCCACATCTCGCCTATCGGCATCCCGAAAAACGCCAGCATGTGAAAATGCAGAAACTCCTGTTCGCCTGATTTCGGCAGCGCTTCGAGTGCCGGCGAATCCGACGCGACCGCGGCCAGGTGATGCTCCCACAGCCATCGCGCGACGCGCTGGCTGCCCTCGATTCCCGGCACCACGGTTTCGCGCGCGAGTTCCTCTTTGAGCTCGGTGCTGGCGCCAAGATAAAACTTGGTCCACCCAATGCGAATCAGCAGGATATCGCCATCGCGCAACGGCGATTTCTGCGCGGCGAGCGTAGCCTCCAGATCCTCGAGCGGAATCGACTGCGCCTTGTCGTACTCGATCGACTTGCCGACCTTCGCGTAATGCCGCCCGATATCGGCCAGCACTCCGCGTCCCGCGATTCCGCGCCGCGCAAGATTGTCGATGCCAAGCCGCGTGCCGCCGCGTCCGGTCATCTCGTGGTCGGGGATTCCGTTGTACGCGCCATGCTCCGGATGCTTCACGTGCGCCAGCGCGTCCCATTGCGAAGACGCCTGCGGATAGAAGTTATCGAGATAATCGTCGAGCACGAAATTCATCGGCGCGGGAAATTCTTTCACCGTATGGCGATGCGCCTGACGGGTGAACAGGGGAGGATTGGGAATATCGATCGGCAGGTTGAGCGCGAAGACCTTGCCGGTCTTGATCGATTCCGCCGCGGCGCGCACTCTGCCGGGCGTCAGCAGGTTGATCGTCCCGACCTCGTCGCGATCGCCGAACACGCCCCACGCAGATCCTGCGGGAGCGCCGGGGCGAACCGGAAGTTCGTCGTAGCTCGGGATGCGCGGTTCGCGAGGCGCGGCGGGCCTGGCCGCAGG
>JBAPSR010000178.1:0-7011 GCA_049281755.1 Binataceae bacterium (SeqCode) | reverse complement strand
CCGCAGAGGCAGGGGAAGCGGCTATAGCGTCGGGCCACTTGCAGGTCGCGGAGCCGAGGCCTTTCTCGCTGGTCGCGGCGCCGGTTTGGGTGAAGAAGCGGATCGAGCGCGCTTCGACGCCGGGCTTCTCGAAGATGGTCTCGTTATTCATGAGCATCGAGACGCCGCCGATCGCGACGATGATCGCGCCGACCGCGATCACGATTCGCAGCAGCAGGGAGACGAGCCGTCTGATCGGGCGCACGAAGATCAGGATCAGGATGACGACGGCGGCGATGATTTCTGGAGCGTAGGGGATATTCGCCATAGCGGTACCGGTGATGAATCCCTAGCCGCTTTGGGCGGCAACAGGCAAGCGCGCAAAGGTCAGGCGGTCGCAGAAGGCAGTCAGGCGGCAGCGATCAAGTGGCGGACGGCGCGGGAGAATCAGGCGGCCACTAAGGCACTAAGAAAAAGCGGGCCTTTCCAAAAAGGAAAGGCCCGCTTTGTTTTCTTGGTGTCTTCGTGCCTTGGTGGCCGGTCGCGCTTACGCGGGGGCTGCCGCGAAGCCGCCGGCGTCGCCGCGCAGGATTGCGTCGAATCGCATCCCGCCCAGGTAGTGGCGGCGCGCTTCGTCGTCAGTTACGGCGACGCGGCGCACGTCGCGGCGCAGGATCGGCCAGATGCCGCCGACCATCGGATGACGCCCCTGCCGATAGGAGAAGAAGTAGTACATGAATTGGCGCAGGGTCGAGCGGCGCGACTCTGGCGCGAGTCCGCGTCCGCCGGCCACGGTGAAGATCGTGTGGAGCATCTGCGGGATCGAATAGAAGCCCTTGAACGCGTCGCGATACGCCTGCATCCAGGCCGCGCTGTCGAGCTTCGGATGCCTTAGCGTCACGTGCTGGGAATCGAGCTGATTGAAATCCCAGTCGGTAATGTCGCCGTCCTTGGCGTAGCGCACCTGGTCTTCGGTGCCGGGAAGCGGAGTCATGATGAAGAACGACACGATATCGAAGCCAATCTTTTTGAGCGTCTCGGCTGCGACGCGGCCGCAGTCGGGTCCGTCGAACGGGAAGCCGAGCATATAGCCGGCGTGAACCGAGATGCCGACCTTGTGCCAGTTATCGACCACGCGGCGATACTTGTCGATCACGCGGGCGCGCGATTCTTCGAGCTTCATCTTGTGCTGGCGATCGTCGGTGTTCTGGTACTTGGTCGCGAAGTTCAAGTTATCGGGATTGAGCGATTCGATCCCGACGAACGCCTGGTAGCATCCCGCCGCCGCGCACAGCTCGGTGAAGCGCTTGGAGCGCCGATGCTTGGCGGTCTCGGTCTCGCCCGGCGCGGCGGTCGCGTAGCACGACGCATCGACGTCGACCTGCATCATGAAAGAGAAGTTCGGATATTCCTTTTTGACTTCGATGAGCCCGGTCAGAATTTCTTCCCACCGTGGCGAGCGGAAGAAATCGTCATCGACCAGGAACAGCGACTGGATGCCGTGGTTGCGGCACGCGTCGCGCACCCAGGTGACTACAGAATCGGGCTCGCGCGAGCGCATCGTGCGCCCCATCACGTTCTTCACGCTGCAATAGGAGCAGGTGAAAGGGCATCCGCGCGAGGTATCGATCGTGGTCATCGTGGTGTTGAAGAAGCGCGTCAGGTAGCGATCGTCGAGCACCGGCAGAAGCGATTCGGTGATGAGCGGGACGATGATATCTTCGCGGCCGGTCTTGGCGCGGATTCCCTCGGTAACCGAGTAGCTGAGCTTGAGTTCGCCGCGCAGAAAATCCTCGACGATTCCGCCCCACAGATTTTCGGCCTCGCCGACGATCGTGGTGATGCCGCATTCGTTCAGGAACTTGACTGAATCGGGATAGCCGCTGACATGGAATCCGCCCATCATCACCGGCACTTCCAGCGCCTTGAACTGCAGCGCGATATCGCGGCCGCGCGGGTACTGATTTGATTGAACGCCCGCCATCCCGATCAGCAGCTCGACGCCGTCTTCGTGCGCCTTTTCCTTGATCGCCTTGATCGTGTCAGGGCTGATCACGCCGTCGCAGATTTCGTCCCAGATAACGGTCTCGAGCTGCACGTTGCGCTCGGCCGCGAATTTGTTGTTGAAGGCCGCGTTGAGCGCGGTCAGAACCGTCAGCGTGTTGTTGGGCTGAACGCCGAAACGGAAGAACTGGACGTAACCCTCTTCGGTGTAGCGCGAGGGCTTGATGAAATAGACCCGAATCGTCCTGACCGGCTCGGGCTTGACGGCTGCCTGCGCAAGCGCGCTGGGCGAGGCGGCAATCTGCAGCGGAACCGCGGAGCTGTCTCCGCCGTAACGGTTGCGTCCGAGCAACATGTACAGGACGACCGTCGCGAAGACGAGGAAGCTCACAAGTGCAACCAGTGTAAAAACCATCGATAATTCCTCTTCAGTAGCCCCCAACCCGTCAGCCTCGGCACTTAGGCCTCGGAATGGGTCTCGGTCATAGTCTGGCCGGGACACCTAACCGACCGGTTAGAGATTAACTAATCCCGGATGTCGAAGTCAAGAATTGCTGAGAAAAATGCCCGTCATGGCGACGCTTTAAGGTGCCTTGGAGAACTTTGGACCCTCGCGTCATCGGTACATCTCGACCAGATTGATCAATCCCAAATCCCGATAGCGCTCGACGAGGTAGCCTTTGATTTCCTGCACGGAGGCCATCTGCAGGCACTCGCGCGCGATGAGCCGAGTGGTTTGAAAATCGACCTCGCGCACCAGCTTGCGCACGACCGGGATGAACAGCGGTGAAAGGCTCAACTCGTCGAGCCCGATCCCGACCAGGAGCAGAGTCGCCAGCGGGTCGCTCGCCATCTCGCCGCACAGGCCGACTTCCTTGTCGGCAGCGCGGGCAACGTTGACCACTTCGGCGATCGCGGAGATGACGGCGGGATGAAACGCCTCGTACAGATGGGCGACTTTCGGATTGTTGCGATCGGCGGCGAGGAGATACTGAATCAGGTCGTTGGTGCCGATCGAAAAGAAATCGACTTCGCGCGCGAGCCGCGGCGCGAGCCATACGGCCGAAGGCACCTCGACCATTATTCCGACTTCGATATTTGGATTGTGTTCCAGGCCTTCCTTGTAGAGCTCGGCCTGCGACTCGGCCAGCAGCTCCTTGGCGCGGCGCAGCTCTTCGAGCGAGGAGATCATCGGGAACAGGATCCGGACGTTGTACCGCGCGGCGGCGCGCAGGATCGCGCGCAACTGAACTTTGAACAGACCCGACATCTCGAGCGAGATTCGGATCGAGCGCCAGCCCAGAAACGGATTCTCCTCGCGCGGGACCCGCATGTAGGGCGGGTACTTGTCGGCGCCGATATCGAGCGTGCGAATCGTGACCGGCTTGCGTCCGCCGACCGCCTCGAGCATCTGGTTATACAGCGCGAGCTGCTGCGTCTCGTCGGGAAAATCTTCGTAGGTCAGGAACGAAAACTCCGAGCGCAAGAGCCCGATACCCTCGGCGCCGTAACGCTTTGCCAGATGCACGTCGGCCAGCAGCGCGATATTCGCCAGCATCATGACGCGATGCCCGTCGCGCGTCGCGGCGGGTTCGCTGCCGTGTTCCATCAGCTCGCGCTTGAACGCCTCGTACCGGCGCGTCATCCCCTGGTAATCTTTTTCGACGTCGGCCGGAGGATTGACGTAAACCACGCCCGAGTTGCCGTCGAGGACCAGATGGTCACCCTCGATCACCGATTCCATCAGATGCTCGACGCCGACCACGGTGGGGATTTCGAACGAACGCGCGAGGATCGCGGCGTGCGAGGTGACGCCGCCCGATTGGAGCGCGATTGCGGCCAGGTTCTCATGCGAGACCAGGGTTAGCTGCGACAGGGTGAGCTCTTCGGCGACGAGGATCGTCGGCTTCGAGTAGGCGCCGCGGCGATCTTCCTGGCGCAGATGGCGCAGCACGCGATGCCCGACGTCGCGGAAGTCGGTGGCGCGCTCGCGCAGGTAGCCGTCGGCGACGGCGAGCATCTGGGCGGAGAGCTCGTCGATCACACGGAACAGCGCGCTCTCGGCGGAGAAGCCCTTCTCGACCGTGTCGCGGATTCGGCCAACGAATTCGTCGTCCTCGAGAATCAGGCGATGGCCGTCGAAGATTTTGAGGTCCTGCTCCGGCATCAGCGGCGCCATCCGGGCCTTCAGAACTTCCAGCTCGGCGCGCGAGCGCTCGAGAGCCTCGTCCAGGCGTTTGCGTTCGGCCTTGGTGTCGCGCGCGCGCTGATTGCGATCGATAGTGCTCAGGAAAGTGCCGACCACGTGGGCGACGCCCTGCGCGAAGCCGGGGGCGGCGGGTAATCCGACCAGGCGCGGGCGGCGAATTTTCTGCGGCGGCTTCATCCGCGCCTTGCCGCCGACTTTTTCGTAGTCCTTGAGCTGGCGATTGGCCTCGATCATCCGGCGGCGGTATTCGGCGCGCTCTTTTTCCTTGGTGGCTAGCGTCTCGCGCAGCCGGAAGTGCGAGAGGATTTGCGCTACCTGGGTCGCGGCGGTGCGCAGCAGGCGTTCGTCGGTGCGGGTGAATTTGCGGCGCGAGAGGGTTTGCGCCACCATCACGCCGATCGCCTTCTGCCTGCTCTCCTGCACCGGCACGCCGAGAAAGCTGTGGAAGCGCTCTTCGCCGGTCTCGGGAAAATATTTGTAGCGCTGATGGCTGATCGCGTCGGGAACCGAGACCGCCTCGCCCGATTCGATCACCATCCCGACCAGCCCCTCACTCGGGCGCAGCGAGACTTTGCCGACCGAGTCGCGATCGAGGCCGAAGGTCGAGCGCAGCACCAGGCGCTCGCCCTGGGGATCGAACAGGTAGAGCGAGCAGACCTCGGCCTGCATCCCCTCGGCGATCGCGGCGACGATCCGATCGAGCGCGGAGCGCAGATCTTCGTGGTCTTCACCGCCGATCGAGGAAATTTCCTCGATCAGCGTAAAGCGATCTCGATTGGTTGCCATCAATGATGCCGCGTGTCAGCCCGCGAATTGTATCGTACCACCGAAAGCGCAAACAATCGCGCGGAGAAAATCCAAGCGGCCACTAAGACACGAAGACACTAAGAAGAGACGGGTCTCTTTTCAGGAAAAAGTTTCTTCTTTGTGTCTTCGTGTCTTTGTGGCCGGTTGGTTTTCTTCTCACGCTGGCAGGTCGAATTCGGCGAGAGCGTGCTGGAGGAGGCCGCGGCCGGCGCGGCATCGGCGCGACTTGATCGAGTCGATAAGCTCGCGCTCGTCGGCGACCGGAGCGTCGAGCAGCGTCGTCACGCATCCGACTGAGCCCATCGAATGAGAATCCGAGCCCGCGACCTCGGGCATCCCGAGATGACGCGCGACCCGGAGCGCGAAGACGTTTTCGTCTTCCGAGCAGGCGCCGTTGAGCACTTCGATCGCATCGACCAGCTCGAAGATCTTTAGCTTCGCCGCGCGATCCGGGTAGCCCGCGTCGATCGGTTCGTGATCGGGATTGATAAACGAAAAGCGCGGGTCGAGCTTGTAGCGGAACGGATGATTCGCGACCAGCAACGCGCCATTTAGATCGGCAACTCTGCGCAACTCGGCCAGCTTGTAGATTCCGCCGATGTAATGGTCGAGGCCGAAGACCCCGATGTGTCCCATGTCGGTGGTGACTTCCATCCCGCGCAGGAACAGCAAGCCGGAATCGCGCCCGAGCGCAGGAACCTCGCGCAGATCCCACATCGTGTCGTGCTCGGTAATACAGACCGCGCCGATGCCGGTCTTTCGCGCGCGCTCGACCAGGTCGGTCAGTGCGAGGTTCGAGTCCGAGCTGCCGCGGTTGGTATGCAGGTGCAGATCGACGCTGAAGTAGGGCCCGCTTGGGTGCCCGCTTGCGTTAGCCGCCATCGCGAAGTTCGCGCGCTTACTTTGGCGGCTCGCTCGACAGCGTGATCGTCTTCATATGGTCGCCCTTCTGAATCTGATCGACCACGTCCATCCCCTTAACCACGCCGCCGAAGATGGTGTAGTCGCCGTCGAGGCCGGGCTGCGGTTTGAGGCAGATATAGAACTGGCTGCCCGACGATTCGCGCTTCGGATTCACCTGGTCGCCGGTGCGCGCGGTCGCGACGCTGCCGCGCAGATGATGCTCGTTCTTGTCGATTTCGGCGGGAACGGTGTAGCCGGGACCGCCAGTGCCAGTGCCGTCGGGATCGCCGCCCTGGACGACGAAATCGGGCACGACGCGATGAAAGGTCAGCCCGTTGTAGAAACCCTTTTTGACCAGGGTCTCGAAGTTTTCGACGGTTTTGGGCGCGACCTTCGGATAGAGTTCAATCACGAAAGTACCGCGGTCCGAGTTCACGATTGCGTAGTGTCCGGTGTTTCTCAATGGTAGTCCGTCCGTTGAGCCGTTGCAGGCCGAGGCTACAATCAGTATCGCGGCGAAGGCGGCAAGGCAGGATAGTTTCTTGAGCTTCACTCTCACGTCTCCGATATTCATCGTTGCACGCAGATTCCTTTGAGTATTCGACCTCGCGAGTGCGCGCAAGCGCAGTAGCGGATCGCTCAGAGCTCTCCGCTCTCGACGTATACACAAATCGCGGCAGGCTTTGGAACTGGCGCGCCGTCCTCGCGCAGGCCGTCGAGGTGCATCTGGATCGCTTCGCGGATCAGTCGTTCGAGTTCCCGCACCGACTTGGCTGCCGCAACGCATCCGGGAAGATCCGGCACATACGCCGAATAGCCGGTCCTGGTCTTCTCGAACATGACTGCGTATTTCACGGTCTTAAATCACCCTAAAAATCCGCATCGAGGAGCAGCCTGCTGAGGGAATCGCGCCTCCTCGATCGATGGACGGGCGGACGAGCCGTCCGCCCCCACTGGCATATTACTTCCTTCAGTCGATTGCTCCTTGCGTCAGTGGCGGCCGACGGCTCGTCGGCCCGCTTGCCAAGAGGAAGCAATGCGTAAGACCCCGGATTTCCTTCGCTCATTACTTCAAGAATTTCGTGACGGCGGCGGCTACCTTCACTGGA
>JBAPSR010000177.1:0-7407 GCA_049281755.1 Binataceae bacterium (SeqCode) | reverse complement strand
GGCCATGCTCCGAGCCACGTTCACCTGCAATGCCTTCCTGCCCGGGATTCCTCGCGCGCGGCAGCCGCGCGCAGCAATCGTAAGAGACGATCAGGAGTTGAAGATTCGCTCGATTACCGCCGTGACGCGCGAGGTTGCGCGGGCGACCGCAATCAGCGCGCCGGATTCGGAAATGACTTTGAAATAGCCCGACGCTACCGGCGCCATCATATCGAGCACGCTCGAATCGCCGTGGCGCAGGCGGCGTTCGGCGGCGGCGAGAAGCGCGACTTCCGGCATCGTGCCGGCGGCGTCGCGCGCGGAGAGGGTCTTGAGCGCGCCGGCATCATCCGCCTCGAGCGCGGCGACGACAGTATCCAGCGCGAGCGCATCGGCGATCTGAAAATGGCTCGTGCGGGTGCGGCGCAACTCGTCGAGATACGCCGCCGTGCCGAGCGCCACGCCGATATCGCGCGCGAGCGAGCGAATGTAGGTGCCGGGGGAGCATACGACGACGAAGTTGATCCGGTCGCGTCCGGAGGCTTCGAGCGTGAGCGATTTTATCTCGACCTCGCGCGGCGGCGGCGGAGCGATATCGATATTTTTGCGCGCGAGTTTGTACATCGGCACACCCTCGCGCTTGATCGCGGAGAAAATCGGCGGCGTCTGCGTGATCATGCCGATGAACCCCGCCGCTACTTCGCCGATTCGCTCGGGCGGGAGCGCGGGGACCGGCGCGGTGCGGATAACCTGCCCGTCGCGGTCGAGCGTATCGGTTTCGGCCCCGAGCTGGATCGTGCCGGTATATTCCTTGTCACCGCCTTCGAGGAACGGTGCGAGTTTGGTCGCCTCACCGATCATGATCGGCAGAAGCCCGGTCGCGAATGGATCGAGCGTGCCGAGATGCCCCACGCGCGCGGGCTTGACGAATCGCTTGATCCGGCGCACCGCCTCGGCCGAAGTGATTCCGGCGGGCTTGTCGAGAAGAATTACCGCGTCCATGGGGAAGTATCGAGAATAGCGGAGCATCCGAAGCCGCGTAAGAGCGGAAGCAGCTACCGTCTATGGATCTCAGAAGAGTGGGGAGCCGGCCACGCACGCATCGCGACCGGCCCCCCTGCTGGGGTTGGGGGTGGGGGAAACCCGGCGCCAGGAGGATACGGTATTCGTGATCCGCCGGCGCTTTGGACCAATCGGGCGTCTTGCGAAATACTTCCGCGGCCGCAAGGCGCTCGTGCTAAACGATCGTTCAAACAAACCGACCGTTTAGTAGGCTACATCAAAATGAATTAGAACTTTTGCAAACGGAACACAAGGGCTGGCCCGCCGTCGGAATCCTCTCACGTTCAGGGCGCGGCCGCGGGCATGTTGCTCAGCGCGGCGGTCCTATTGGCGGGAGCGGGATTCCCGGAGCAGGACTTCGATCCTCGCGGCGCGTTCCAGGCCAGGGTCGAATTCGAAATCCAGCTCGGGGGTGTAGCGAAGTCCCAGCACGCGGCCCATCTCGCGGCGGATAAATCCGGAGGCACTCTTGAAGCCGGCGATCGCGGCGGGCGCGCGGGCCGAGCCTTCCAGATGCGAAAAGTACACGCGGCCGTGGCGCAAGTCGTCGGCCATCGTGACCTGGGTGAGGGTCACGCCGCGCAGCCGCGGGTCGCGCAGATCGCGCATCAGCAAGGCGGATAGCTCGCGCAGAATCATCTCCGCTACCCGTTCGGGCCGTCGTGCTTCGCTCACTTGAGTCTCTCCAGGCGGATCCGGCGCCATCAGCATGCGCGCGGGGCGCTTAGCAATTGATAATTTCGAGCTGCTCTTCGCCGAGCGGCGCAAGTCCCAGCGAGTCGATAAAGTTTACGACCTCGCGCAGCGCGTGATCCACGAACGGACGGTCGCTGCCGACCTGGCAGATGCCGAGTTCGGCGCGCTGCCAGAGGTCGTGGCCGTCGGATTCCGCGATCGAAACGTTGAACTTGTTTTGCACGCGGGCCTTGATCGCGCGCAGCACCTGCCGCTTGCCCTTGAGCGAATGATTCTCAGGCAGAAAGAGCGTGAGGCGCAAAACTCCGACCACCATAAGTGTCGCCCCCTCCCCGCATCACGCGCGGCCGCATGACTCGCGCACGGTCCAGACCAACGATCCGGCTTCAGGGCTGAAGCTGCTTCTCGGCTCCCGCCTGTCCGCGCGTGGCAGGCGCGACCGGAGCAAGCTTGCGCAGGACCGCTTCCATCTCGAAGGCTTCGATCACGTCGCCCGGCTTCACGTCGTTGAAATTCTCGAGCCCGATTCCGCATTCGTAGCCGGTCAGGACTTCGCGCGCGTCGTCCTTGAAGCGCTTGAGCGAGCCGATCCTGCCTTCCCAGACCACACGGCCGTCGCGCACCAGGCGCGCGCGTCCGCTGCGGGTGATCTTGCCATCGGCCACCATCGAACCGGCGATCGTGGCGCCCGGAACGGTGAAGGTCTTGCGCACTTCGGCGCGGCCAAGCGACTTCTCGCGATAGGTCGGCGCGAGCAGCCCTTCCATCGCTTCGCGCATGTCGTTGATCGCCTCGTAGATCACGGTGTAGAGGCGGACGTCGACGCCCTCTTTCTCGGCGAGCTGCGCGGCCTTGGGTTCCGGACGTATGTTGAATCCGATCACGACGGCTTTGGAAGCCGATGCGAGCGTGATGTCAGTTTCCGAGATCGCGCCCGCGGAGCTGTGAATCACTTCGAGCTTGACCTCGCCGGTGGACATCCGGGTCAGAGCGTCGGTGACTGCTTCGACCGAGCCCTGCACGTCGCCCTTGACGATTACCTTGAGTTCTTTGACCTCGCCCGCCGCCATGCGCTGGCTCAAATCCTCGAGCGAGATACGGCTGGTCTTGGCAAGCTCGCCTTCGCGCTGCTTGGAACGGCGATACTCGGCGACCTGGCGCGCCTTGGCTTCCTCGGTCACGGCGACGAATGCGGTGCCGGGTTCCGGCACGCTGGAGAGGCCGAAGATCTCGACCGGGGTCGAGGGGCCGGCTTCGGTCAGACGCTGCCCCAGATGATCCAGCATCGCGCGCACGCGGCCGAAGCTGACGCCGCAGACGAAAGCGTCGCCCTGATGCAGGGTGCCTTCCTGGATCAGCACGGTTGCGACCGGGCCACGGCCGCGATCGAGTTCGGATTCGACCACGGTGCCGCGCGCGGCGCGGTCGCGCGTGGCCTTTAGCTCCATCACGTCGGCCTGCAGCAGAATCATCTCGAGCAGCTTCTCGATTCCCTCTCCGGTGCGGGCGGAAACCGGCACGGTGATCGTGTCGCCGCCGTAGTCTTCGGCAATCAGGCCCTGCTCGGTCAAGCGCTGCTTGGTGCGGTCGAGGTTGGCGTCGGGCAGATCGATCTTGTTGATCGCAACGATTATCGGAACCTTGGCGGCCTTGGCGTGATTGATCGCCTCGATCGTCTGCGGCATCACGCCTTCGTTGGCGGCGACCACCAGCACGACGAGGTCGGTGACTTTGGCGCCACGCGCGCGCATCGAGGTGAATGCCTCATGGCCGGGAGTATCGACGAACGTGATCGCGCGGCCATTGGCGGTCACCATGTACGCGCCGATATGCTGCGTGATTCCGCCAAATTCCTTTGCGGTAACGCTGGTATGCCGGATCGCGTCGAGCAGCGAGGTCTTGCCGTGATCGACGTGGCCCATCACGGTCACGACCGGAGGCCGCGGCAGCGCCTCGCCCGGCTCGGTCTCTTCGACATCTTCGATCGCCTGTTCGACGTCGAAGGCGACGTTCTCAACGCTATAACCGAATTCGCCGGCAAGCAGCGTCGCGGTATCGACATCGAGAGTCTGATTGAGCGTGGCCATCTGGCCCATCTCCATCAGCTTCTTGATCAACTCGCCCGCCTTGACGCCCATGTTGCGGCCGAGATCGCCGACAGTGACGCCTTCGGTTATCCGGACCACGCGCTTGGAGGCTTTAGGCGTCGTGATTTCGGTCTTGCGCTGTTCCTTGCCCGGAAGTGCGCGCCGCTTCTTGGGCACGCGCAGCCCGCGCATCTCGCGCTCGGCCGTGAAATCGACGGTGCCCTTCTTGACGACCTTGCGTTTCTTGACCCCGCGCGCTCCCGGCTTGCCGGTATCTCCCGGCTGAGCGCCGGGGTCCGGAGGCGGGGGTTGCTGAGGCGTCGCGCCGAAGCGGCTCGGAGAACCGGGACGCGGAGGTTGTCCGGGGCGCATCGGAGGTGAAGCCGGACGCACGGGAGCCTTGGGCCGCAGATCGATCTTGCCCAGAACCTTGGGTCCACGCTGGCCGTCGTCGAGGGTCGGGCCGCCCTGAACGCCCTTGGTAAGATTGATCGAGCCGCGGTCGCCAACCTGCGCCGAGGGCCGGGTCACCACCACCGTCGGACCGCCGTTGCGTCCGGGACGGGTCTCGGCGATCGGAGCGCGAGGCGGCTCAACTCTCGGCGGCGGCTCGGTCCGCGCGGTAGTTTCCTGACTGAACTCCTGCCGGGTTTCTTCGGCTTGCGTGATCGGTGCGAGTGATTGCCCGCTATCGTCTTCGGGTGCATGCTCGTCGGCCATCGCGCCGACTTCGACGGCAGGTATATCGGCGGCGGCGCCCGCACCCGCGGGCTCAGGCTCGGTATCGAACAGGACTGGAGTTTCGACTATCGGCGCGGGTGCTTCTTCGATAAACGGCGCGACGAAGCTGTCTTCGGACCGATCGTTAACTTCGAAATTGAATGGCTGATCCTGCGGCGTGGCTCCTGGCCCCGTCTCGGAATGCCGCCGGCGCATCACGGTGGCGTTGAGCCGCTTCTCGACAATTTTTCCGGCGCTGGTCTCGACCACGGTTTCGCGCCTGAGCAGCGCGGCGCGATGCGCCTGCTCGTCGAGGTCGGCCTTTATCTTGTCTGCTTCTTCGGGAGCCAGCAGACTCGATTCCGAATGCGTATGGCCAAGGCGCAGCCGTACGCTACTTTGGAGCACGTCCTCGACGGAAACGCCCCATTCCAACGCAAGAGTCTTGATCCGCTTTCGCGCCATCTTGGCTATTCTATTCGAGCGATGCTTCTCTATCCAGTCGCGTGCGAATCGATTGTGCGATCCGCATCCGTTGATCTTTGTCGATTCCGCTGCGCAGCGACTTAAACTGCCTGACCTTCGACTTGACGAAGCGCTCGAGGCATTCGGGGTTCCGATGCAGGTAGCCGCCGCGCCCCGCTATATTTCCGTCCTCGTCCAGCACCGCCTCTGCGTCGCGAATCGCTACCCGCAGCATCGCGGATTGCGCCTCGCGCCGCATGCATCCAAGGCAGGTGCGGACAGGGCTATGACTTCCCTTCGGCATCGGCGGCCGGCGCGTCCGCCGGCGATTCATCCTTTTCAGCCTCATGCGTAGCCGCTTCGACGGCGGCCTCCGCGGCGGCTGCGGCACGAGCGCGGTCGGCTTCAGCTTCGGCCACGGCGCGTGCTTCTTCCAGCTTGCGTTTTTCCGCGACGTGATTTCGCGCCGCGGCGATAATCTGCTGCGCGCGCTCGGGGCTGATACCCTCGACCTCGAAATTATTTTCGTCGGCTTCGGAAAGCTGCTCGGCCGACCGATAGCCCCATTGGAACAAAAGCTCGGCGTTGATATCGCCGATTCCCGGAATCGCGTTGAGCGAGGCGCGCGCCGAACGCGCTTCTTCTTCGGCCTCGGCCTCGCTGCGCACGTCGAGCTTCCACTGAGTCAGGCGATGCGCCAGGCGCACGTTCTGGCCGCGCTTTCCGATCGCGAGCGAAAGCTGGTCGTCGGGAACGATCACTTCCATCGCGTGTTCGTCCTCGTCGATAACCACCTTCGAAACCTTGGCGGGCGCGAGTGCGCGGCAGACCAGCTCGGCCTGATCGTCGGTCCACGGCACAATATCGATTTTCTCGCCGCGCAGCTCCTGCACCACCGATTGCACGCGCGTGCCTTTCATCCCAACGCAGGCGCCGACCGGGTCGACGTCGGAGTCCTTGGAATAAACGGCGACCTTGGCGCGACCGCCGGGTTCGCGTGCGCACTGGCGAATCTCGACGATCCCCTCGTAGATTTCCGGCACTTCCTGCGCGAACAGGCCGATCAGGAAATCGTTCGAGGTCCGCGACAGGATTATCGCAAGGCCTTTTTCGGAAAGATCGACGTCGAGGATAAGCGCGCGGATCCGGTCGCCCTGGCGATAGCGCTCGTGCGGAATCTGCTCTTTTTCGGGCAGGATCGCTTCGGTGCGGCCCAGGTTGACGATCATGTTCTTGCGCTCGAAACGCTGCACGATTCCGGAAACGATCTCGCCCTTGCGATCCTTGAACTCGTTGAAGATCTGTTTGCGCTCGGCGTCGCGGATATGCTGGATGAGGTTCTGCTTGGCCGCCTGGGCCGCGATCCGGCCCATCGTCGCGGTGTCGAGCTTGATCAGAATCTCGTCGCCGACTTCGGCTTCGGGATCGTACTTCGCGCGCGCCTCGACGATCGTCGCTTCGGCCGAAGGGTTGGCGACCGTCTCGACCACGGTCTTGATCTCGAACAGCTCGATCTCGCCGAGCTCGGTGTTGAAGCGCGACTCGATATTGCGTTCGGCGCCAAAAGTGCGCCGCGCGGCGGAATGCATCATCTCCTCGACCGCGTTGATCACGATCGTTTTATCGATTCCCTTTTCCTTCGAGACTTGCTCGATAACCCGGTTCAGATCGACCTGCATACCGCCTCCCCGGGGCGCGCGGCGATGCGCGCGCCACAGCACCGCGGCCCACGTGGGGCCGGCTCTGCGTCGAACCGCGAGATGCGATCCGCGCTGTGCATTTCGTCAGGCTTTTTTCTTGCGTTCGTCAAAATCGTATTCGAAATTCGCCCTCGCCATCTCGCCGAACCCAATCACGACCCGGCGATGGCTGATTTCATCGTCCAGCTCGATTCCTGCCTCGCTCACTTCGGCCAGCCTGCCGGTAAACGACTTCTGTCCGTCGCGCGCCTGATGCGTCCGGATATTGACGCGTCCTCCGCGCACCGCCTCGAAGTGCTCGAGCTTGCGAAGCGGCCGGTTAAGCCCTGGCGAAGCGACCTCGAGCGTGTAGCGCTCCGCTATCGGATCGTACACATCGAGCAAATCGCTCAAAACCGGACTCAGCTTCTCCAAGTCGTCCAGTCCGATACCGCCACCCGGCCGATCCACCAAGAGCCGCACCAGCGAGCTTCGCGTGCCGTGCCGATACTCGACCGCGACCAGCTCATAGCCCTGCCGCTCGATATGCGGCTCGAGCAGTTCCGCGATCTTCGCGGCAACCGGATGTGGCGTCAGCACGAGCATCGCGGATGCCTCCCTGGGGCGGATAATGGACCCGCTCAAATTTACCGGAACCGTCGCCGACACCAACAAAAAAGTGGGCACAGGCCCACTCACGGTGCATAGGATACCTCGCC
>JBAPSR010000176.1:0-8590 GCA_049281755.1 Binataceae bacterium (SeqCode) | reverse complement strand
CGGCAAACAGATCCTCGCGCTTGCCGAATCCTCCGACCGGCCCGCGGCCGCCGAACCGCCAGGTCTTGACGCAGACCCATCCGAGATCCTGCATCGGATCGCCGCTCTGCGCGATCTCCCAGTCGAGTAGCAGGCGGATGCCGTCGTTCTCGCCGACGATGAAATTCCCGGTGCGAAAATCGCCGTGCACCACCGTGCGCCGCGGATTTTTCGGCGCGTTCTCCGCCGACCACTTGAGTCCGAGCTCGACCGCCGGATGCCGCAGTCCGTAGTAGTCGGCAATTCGATACTGAGCCGCCACCAGTTGCACCGCGTCCTGGTACGGCAGAAAAGGAACCTCGGCCAGATCGATTCGATGGATTGCGGCCAGAATCGTGCCGCACTGCGCGGTCATGAGCGAGCGCGCATGCGCAAATTTTTCCTCGCGCACGATCTTCGGGCCCAGCGTCTCGCCCGCCACCCTCTCGGTGACGTAACCGGGTCCGAGGCCGTCCGAGGGCTCGAGGATCGCACGCACCCGCGGCGCGGGAACACCCCCGCGCACCGCCGCGATCATCACGAGCGCATCCTGATCGCCGGTTATGTGCGGAGAAATATCGGCCAGCGGGTTCGGCTGATCGACCGCGCCGGCGCTCGAGAGCTGGACGATAAATTCTTCGCGCCGGTTGCCGACGTCGGCGTCGAACGACCAGGTGGTCTTGTTCGCGCCGCCGGTCAGCCGCTGCAGACCGTGAATCGTGCCGGGCGCGCCGATCCTGCGAGCCACAACCGCGCCGAGGCGCGCCTCGAAATCACTATCGCTCACGATGCTATCGAACCGGGCGCGCTCGCCGCTATCACTGCGCTTCGCGATGGCCGAAGCCGAACAGGATTTGAGCTACGCGCCGCATCTGAATTTCCTCGGAACCTTCGGTGATCCGGTAACGGCGATGATGCCGATAGATGTGCTCGAAGGGTTTGTGGCGCGAGTATCCCATTCCGCCATGCACCTGCATTGCGCGGTCCGCCGCCTCGCACACCAGCCGGTTCGCGCGGTAATTGCACATCGCTACTTTGTCGGACAGCTTGAGCGCGACCTCGGGCTTGGACATCTGATCCATCTCCCACGCGGTCTTATGGATCAGCGTGCGGAGCATCGCGGCCTCAGTGTGCAGCTCGACCAGCGGCCACTGGATCGCCTGATTCTGCGCGAGCGGCTTGCCGAATGGTTTGCGTTCCTTGGCGTACTTGACCGCCTCGTTGATGCAGAACTGCGCCGCGCCCAGCGACGACGCCGCCTGCCGGATGCGGTTCTCGTGCACGAAGTGCTGCGCGACCGCCAGGCCATTGTCGAGGTCGCCTAGCACTTCGCCCGCCGGGATGCGGATGTTGGTCAGCGAGATGCGCGGATGATCGGTCGGCATGTTGAAGGTCCACAGGTACTCTTCGATCTTGAAGCCGGCACTGTTGGTCGGAACCAGAAAGCATCCGATACCGCGGGCGGCGCCGTCGCGGTTGCTGTGGCGCGCGAAAATGAAATCATGGGTGGCGGCGTGGACCCCGGTGTTCCACATCTTGGCGCCGTTGATCACCCACTGGTCGCCATCGCGAACCGCCCGCGTTTCCATCCAGGTCGCGTCGGAACCGTGATTGGGCTCGGTCAGGCCAAACGCGATGCGCATGGTGCCGTCGAGCAGCTTGGGGATCCATTCCTTTTTCTGCTCGGGAGTGCCGAAGTCGCGGAACATCAGCACAGTCGGCATGTTGCCGACGATCGAGTTTTCGTTTTGCAGGTCGTTGTGCAGCCCGAGTCCTTTTGCCGCCAGGTACTCGCGAATCACCGCCATCGCGAGGTTGGTGCCGTCCTTGCCGCCGTATTCGCGGGGCAGCGCGTAGCGGAAATGTCCGGCCTTGTCGGCGCGCCGGCGCATCTCGCGCAGCAGCTCTTCCCAGTCGTGGCGCGGAAGGCCGCCGTTCTCGAAATCGGTGCGGGCCCATTCGCGGCGATGGTCGAAGAACCGGATATTGTCGTTTTCGCGTTCGAGCGGCTTGATCTCGCGCTCGATAAAATCGTCAAGCTCTTTCAGGTAGGCGGTAACGTCGGCCGGAATCTGAAAATCCACGCTGTTTCTCCTGGAACGGGATCGAACATACCGACCGTTTAGCAAAGGATGGGATGAAGGGAAAGCGCCGACCCCGCTCGCCTCGCTTTAATCTCCGGCCGCGTTCGCGCCCTGCACCACGATCACGCAGCGATCCTCGCCCGGCACTTCGTCCAGCGGCATCGCGACTTCGTCGGCGAATTTCTTGCCCACGATCAACAGGCGCCCCGGAGTCTGCTTGAACAACTGCTTCAGGCTGCGCTCGCCGAGCACGTCGGAGTGAAACTGGCGGCCAAGCTTTTTGCGCGCGTCGTGAACCATGTCGAGCAGCTCGTCGCCGGTGTCCTCGACCCGTCCCGAGACCATCAGGGCGCGCAGCTTGGCATGTGTCGGACGCGCGATCCGCACCGCCAGCCCGAGCGCGGCCTGTCCATCGGGGCTCGAATCGAACGCCGCGTAAACGCGCTCGAACGGATGAGCGGTTCCCTGCACAAACACTGCGACGTGGATCGGCAGCGCCTTGGCGCGCGCCAAAACCTCACGCACCACGCCGCCCATTGCGCCGCCGCCGGAAATCGCCCCGGAAATCGCACGATGATACCCAAGGACGATCCACGCGACTCGCGCGCTCTGCGCAGTCGCCAGGATGTCCTGCGCAGCGTCCGCCGACCATATGGCCTGGGGTGAAATTTCGACGCTTCGCGTCCGCGCGTACGCTACCGCGGCCTCGAGCGCCGCAGAGGTTGGCGCGACGGTCTGTCCGGAGCCGACGGGACGGACCAGCGCGAGCACCCGCACCGGAGGATCCTCGGCCTCGCGCGCCGCAAAGGCGATTGAAAGCAGCGGAGCGACGCCTTCCGGATTCGCAACGGGCACCAGTAATCCCCGATTGTCCTCGGGTCCCGTATCCGATTCCTCTGAATCCACCGCGTGATTCTTTCGACCTGGATGAAGCGGAGACCGACTGTGAAAGGATGCCTCGGCGCTTGACGCTTCGAATGCTAGCCGGAACCAAATTCACTCGCAAGGAAGCAAACTCCACCCCCGACCCTGCAAACTCCTGACCTTCGCCGCACCCGTGATTCATTTACCCGCGCGGCCGAATCAAGGAAGATAGCGCGGCCCCGGAAAAATGTGAGGAGAACCAAGTGACAGTGATGAGCAGGAATTTGCGGCGTACGAAACTGGCCTCTGGAATCGCGTTGGCCATATTATTTCTGCTTTGCATACAGCATCGCGCGATAGGACAGTCCGGCTCCTTCACCGGCGTCCTTACCTATCACAACGACAATCTTCGTACCGGCCAGAATCTGGCCGAAACGATCCTCACGCCTTCCAACGTCAACCAGTCTCAATTTGGCCTGCTGTTCACCGCGGCTGTTGACGGTGAGATATACGCGCAGCCGCTCTATGTACCGGCGGTGGCGATTGCGAAAAAAGGCACCCACAATATCGTAATCGTCACGACCGAGAACGACAGCGTTTACGCATTCGACGCGGACACCGGCGGCAAGCCCTTGTGGCAGATCAGTCTTTTGCTGAGCGGCGAGACCGCGATTCCTTCCGCCGACACCAAGTGCGGCGATCTGACGCCAACGATCGGAAGCACCAGCACGGGCGTGATCGATCCTGCTACCAACACTTTGTACGTCACGGCCGCCAGCAAGTTAGCGAATGCGACTTACATATATCGCCTGCACGCATTGGACATCACCACCGGGGGCGAGCAGTCGAACTCTCCAGTGCCGATTTCGGGTTCAGTCCCCAGCACCGGCCCCAACGGGGCATTAGGCGTGGTCACGCTCTCAGCTTTTTACAACAATCAGCGCTCCGCACTACTGCTCGATAACAGCGTGGTGTACATGGCGTTCGCGTCGCACTGCGACTTCGGTCCCTACAACGGCTTCGTGCTCGGCTACAACCAGACCTCGCTTTCGCGGGTCGCGCTGTTCAGCGACGATCCCAATGGCATTGACAGCGGCATCTGGATGGCCGGCGGCGGCCTTGCGACCGATACGACCGGCGATGTTTTCCTCTCAACCGGCAATGGCACTTTCGACGCCAACGTCGCCGGCGGACTCGATTACGGCGACAGCTTTTTGCGCCTGACTCCGGCTGGCAGTAGTTTCAACGTCAATACCTACTTCACTCCGACCAACCAGGCCACTCTTTCCGCTCAGGATCAGGATCTCGGGTCGGGCGCGCTGTTGCTGCTTCCCGATCAACCGGCTGCACCGAAGCATCTTGCGCTGGGGATGGGCAAGCAGGGCATCCTCTATTTGGTTAACCGCGATGCGATGGGCGGATATCAACAGGGCGCCGGCCAAACCGACTTCGTAGTCCAGGAGATCCCCGGGGTCGGAGGAATGTTCAGCACGCCCGCCTATTTCAACAACAACGTTTACATTTTTCCCGCTGGCGGAATCCCGCAGCAGTTCTCGATCAGCAACGGGATGCTGTCGAACCCGGCGGTCGCAACCTCCACCGTGCTCTTCGCATGGCCGGGCTCGAGCCCATCGATTTCGGCTGACGGAACCGCGAACGCGATTGTCTGGGTGATAGGCAACGTGAACAACGTCGCAGTGCTGTATGCGTTCGACGCCTCGAACATCAGCATCCAACTGTATAACAGCGCGCAAAACTCGGCCCGCGACACCGCCGGAACCTACAACAAGTTCCAGGTCCCCACCGTCGCCAATGGAAAAGTTTATGTCGGCACCCAGTCCCGGCTTGCGGTGTACGGACAGATCTCCACTTCCGGTCCCACGCCCACCAACACCGCAACGCCGATGCCGACACCCAGCCCGGCGAACGTGGTTTTCGTGACGCACTCGGCAGCAGGAACCGCGCACCCCGGAGAATCGCGCAGCGGCGGCACGTTCACGCTCACCAACTCGACCGGCGCTGCCGAGACGATTAGCTCGGTCGCGGTATCGTTCAGCAACGCGGCGATGTTCAAGTCGGCCGCGCTGAACGCCAGGCGTGGAGAGACCGCACGTTCCGCGAAAGCGAAGCCGCCGGTGGCGCAGACTTTGTTCACATTCAAATCGCCGCTCAACGTCCCGGCAAAAGAGGTTGCCACCTTTCATCTGGAGCTGACCGCGATCAAGGGAGCAACCGCTCCGTCAGACCAGGTGGTGACCGCCGTCGCGACGTCTAGCGCGGCTACTATGCAAGGTTTGCCCGCCGACCTTGGGTCCCTATCGCCGCCATCGAAATGATCGGTCGCGGGCGTGCTACTTGGACGGTTCAGGCTTACCCGCGCCCAGGCGAGGGTCGTCTTCTGAAATGCAGATCGACGCCTTGAGACGGCTCAAGGTGGACGCCGCCGCCGGATCTTTGGCGGCATGGCCGATCTCGGTCTCCAATTCGTCGATACAACTGCCCTTGACGCTGTAGACGAGTCCGCGTTGCCATTGCCGCAGGGGAGCGTTCGCCTCGACGCGGCCGCCTTTCGATATCGGCGGCATCAGCATGTACCAAATTGAAAGTGTCAGTGCGGCGGCGTACGGAGTTTTCATGTTGCGAACTCGCTCTTGATCGGGATTAGATGCATGAACTCATGTTGCGCATTCGGTTCATTTTTTATCACGCATGCGCGTTACTCGCGATTCTCGCGAGCATGATGTCCCCACGATGCGCAACCGCGGCTCCGGCGAATCAGTCCGCCGTTCAGGGAGCCCGTCATCTATCCGGCTCGGTTGTCGATTCGATCGGCAAGCCGATCGCGGCTGCGGTTATTCGGATTCAGTCCGCGGTCGGAGTCACCGCCGCGCAAACCCGAACCGATGCATCCGGGAACTTTGCGGTCGAGCTCGCGCCGGGAACCTATCAGCTCACTGCCGACCACCCGGGATTCGAGAGCGCGCAGCGCGTGGTCACGATCGCGCCGCCGTCGAGTCCGGCGCCGCTCGTGCTCGCGATGAAATCCAGCGGGCCGTTGACTTTGCAGGGAGTGACGGCGCAGCTCAATCGAGCGCGCAACGATCTCTCGCCCGAAACCGGCAGCACCGCGTACCGGTTCGATCAACCGGCGATTCAGCGCCTGCCCGAGGGGCAGGACACCGCCCTTGCGCAGGTGCTCCAGCAAGCACCCGGCGTCAGCCAGGACAGTTACGGCCAGGGTCAGGAGCAGATACACGTCAACGGCGAGAACGGCGGCGGCGTTCAATACCGCATCAACGGCGTATTCCTGCCCGAGGCGGTCACCAGCTTCGGCGAGCTGTTCAGCCCCCGCTTCGTGAACAGCATCACGCTGCTGACCGGAGTGCTGCCCGCGCAATTCGGATGGCGCAACGAGGGCGTGATCGACATCCACACCAAGGACGGATGTTCCGGCGGCGGTCCGAGCAACAATAACTTCTCGTTCGCCGGCGGCCAGCACACTACGATGCAACCGAGTTTCGAGATGGGCGGATGCGAAGGGCGTTTCAGCTACTACGTGAGCGGGTTCTATCTGCAGAGCGATCTCGGACTGCAATCGCCCACCGCGAGCCCGGATCCGGGTCACGATCGCAGTTACCAGGGCCAGGGCTTCGCGAATCTGTCGTGGCTTATCAATTCCACGACGCGGCTCTCGATCCTCGCGGGCACGTCGGTAAACTATTTCCAGATTCCGCCCGAGCCCGGCATCGCGCAGCAATACGTGCTGAGCGGCGTGCCGAGCTATCCGTCCGCGGACGTCCGCGAGAGCGAGTTCGAGCAGAGCTACTACGACATCGCGTCGCTGCAGGGATCGATCGGCGCGGATACCAGCTATCAGATGGCCGCGTTCAGCCGTTACTATTCGTTGACCTACAGTCCCGATCCGGTCGGCGACCTGATCTACAACGGCGTCGCGGCGAAGATCCTGCACACCAGCTTCATCAGCGGCTTGCAGGAAGACACCAGCTATCGAGTCAGTTCCAGCGACACGCTGCGCGCGGGATTTTATTTCAGCGGCGAGACGATCGAGCTGGACGATCATGCGCAGACCTTCCCGGCGAAAGATGGGATGCAGACTAAAACGGTTCCCATCACGATCGTCGATGACCACCATCAAATCGCGTGGCTGCTTGGATTCTATGCGCAGAACGAATGGCATCCGACTGAGAAGCTGACTCTCAACATCGGCAGCCGATGGGACTTGATGAGCGCGTTCGTCACGCAAAATCAGTTCAGCCCGCGCGTGGGAGTTGAATACGCGTTGTCCCCCGGCACCGTCCTGCACGGCGGCTATGCGCGCTATTTCAAGGTCCCGCCGTTTGACCAGGTCGCGCTCGAGACCGTCAAGACGTTCGCTGACACCACCAACGCCGCGCCCGTCAACAGCGGCAACGATCGGATCCCCGCCGAGCGCGACGACTACTTCGACGCGGGCATCCGCCAGCGCATCTTCGAGGGCCTTAATGCGGGAGTGGACGGCTTCTACAAGATCGGAAAGGATCAGCTCGATCTCGCGCAACTCGCCGGCAGCGTCGTTACCGCGCCGCTCAGTTATTCCCAGAGCCGCGCCTGGGGCTCGAGTTTCAGCCTGACCTATAAGCGCGAGTCGCTCACTGCCTACTTCAACTTCGCCTATGCGGTCCTGCAGGCCAAGAACATCGACGCCGGCGCGTTCCTCGCCGACGACGCCGCCGAGATCAGCTACATCGCGAGCCACTGGGTGACGCTCGACGACAACCAGATGTTCGTCGGTTCGGGCGGCGCGTCTTACAATTTGTTTGGATTTCTGCTTACTACCGATGCGGTCTGGGCCAGCGGCTATCGGCGCGGCTTCGCCAATTCGGGCGAGCTGCCGCCGATCCTGCAATTCAACGCCGGCATCGTGCGCAAGTTCAAGGCGCCGCAATTCGGTCCCGTAGAGGGCCGCATAGCTGTAATCAACGTGTTCGATCACAGCTACGAAATTCGCAACGGCACCGGCATCGGAGTCTTCTCGCCATCGTTCGGACCCCGGCGCGCGCTCTACGGCGGAATCCGGATCCCGCTGGGACCGGCAGCCCGCAACGCATCACCTTGACGTTCCAACGCACACACCTATGTCAGCGCCGGCTTGGTGCGGTATAGGAAAGCGCGAGATGGAGGATCCGGCGATGCCTGAGCGGCGAAGCAAAACTGACAAGTCCAATTCAAGCGCGAAAGACATTCGCGTCTTCGAGACGATCAAGGTGGAAGTCGAAGGCGCGCTCGGCCGCCTGCTCCTCAACCGCCCCGAACGTCTCAACGCGATCAGCACGACGATGCTGCAAGAGATCGTCGAAGCAGCGCGATGGTTCGACAGCCATCGCGAGCTGCGCGTCGTCATCCTGAGCGGCGCGGGCCGCGCTTTCTGCGCCGGCGCCGACCTGCAAAATTCACCGGCCGCCGCCGCGATGCCCGAAGCGCGACACAGTTGGATCTATCGCCGCGAGGCCGGACAGTACGGACTGCGCGCGGCCGACGCCCTCGAGCAGATGCGCGCGGTGACGATCGCGCAGGTGCACGGCTATGCGGTCGGAGGCGGCGTCGTTTTCATCTCGGCGTGCGAC
>JBAPSR010000175.1:0-2442 GCA_049281755.1 Binataceae bacterium (SeqCode) | reverse complement strand
GGTCGATAAAGTACAGCGTCAGGTTGCCGCTGCGATAATCGTAGTCGGTCTGGAAGCGCCCGGTTATCTCCTCGTGCATCTTCCACGGCGACAGGTGCGGAACATGACCGGTGTCGGTCTTCACGATTTTTCGGTCGAGGTGATAGCGGTTGATCAGATCGATCGTGAACGCATAGCTGCTCATGATCGCGATGTAGCGTTCCGAGATGGTGACGTTGTCGCTCGCGCCGCCAAGGCTGAACATCTCGGCAAGCCCGCTCATCCCGCCCACGCCGGTCGAGGTGCCTTCACCGACCGAACTGGCCAAGGTCGCGTCGGGCGACACCGGAGTGATTAGCGCCTGCGCGCGGTACCATTTCACGGAGAAATATTTGTCGCGAATTCCAACGTAGCCGCCGACTGCGAGGGTGACCGCAACGATCAGAATCGAGCGTCGCAGCAACAGCCGCGCGACGCGCACGACTTCGAGGATCGCGAACTGGCCCTCGGAAAGCTGCGCTGGCGCGGCCGCGCCGTTGCGCCCCGACGCGCCGCCGCGATAACCATTTTCAAGCCCGGGAGTCATCGGAGAAATCGCGTGGTGCGTGCGCCTACTTCCATTCGAGGCTCGACATCGCGGGCGTGAGCCCGAGAGTCAGCTGGAGCATCGTGCGCACGGAGCTGTGGGAGGTATAGTTGACATCCTCGAGATATTCGACCGCGGTGCGGGCCTGCATCTCGCCAAGCGAATCGCCAAGCGGCCGGATCGCAAAGGGCATGTGAAATACGTCTAGCGCGCCGCCGAAACCACTCTCGTTGTTGGTCCCCACCGTAACCGGAACAAATGACGTGTCGGAGCGGCGCTCGAAAAAGAATTCCCCGGTAACCTTGTTCTCGTAATCAAGCCATCGTCCGAGCTTCGCATTGACGTGCCATGCGCCGGGGCCAAGCGCGTCGCCCATCAAGGCGTTCTGATAGGTCCAGTAAAGGCTGTCGCTGTGGGTCGAGTACTCGTTGTCGAGCAGAGTGTACTCGGCGCCCGCGTCAGTCAGGCCATCGGCGGTGACTTGCGGGAAATATGCTCCGAAGGTGTACGACGGTCCCTTGAAGGGCAGCTTGAGAAAGCTGTTATGACCCAGCGGGGAGTAGAAGTCTTCGTTCAGCATCTCGGCGTAGATCTGCGAGTTGCGCAGTTGCGGGATATAGAACTTGGTGTAGAGACCGAAGCGCGAGTTGGTGTTCGCGGTGCTCGAGCTGCCGGTCGAGATTCCCGTCGCGCGGCCGAGAAATCCGGCCAAACTGTAGTTGCTGTTGCCCGAACCACCAAACATGATTGCGTGATTCATGCCCCACTCGAACCACGGCAGCGGCTTGAAACTTATGACCTGCGCGCTCAGCCACGGACGCGAGTAGACCCGATCCGCGTCGAGCTGCCCGAACACCGCCTGATAGCGCATCAGACCCAGATAACGGAAAATCCAGGGCAGATGACGTGGATGGATATTCTGCGCGCGCAGAGCAGGGAACGGTTTGGCATTGGCGCTTTGCGCAAGCTGACTGGACCATCCGATTCCCCAGCTCATCTCCTCCTGCCCAAATGAAATCGCGGTGTTGCCGATCGATACTACCGCGGCGCCGGTCAGCAGTTGCGCGCGCCCGACAGTGTCAGGACTTTTAGACAGAGGACCCGCGAGCGCTCCTTCGCCGTAGCCGGTGACAAACCCGCCCAAGCCGGTCCATCCGGACCATCTGGCAACCTCGTTGCTGCCCGACGAGGTATCAAGATTGTCGTTATCGGGAAGCAGCGGAGTGCCTTCGGTGTAATTGAGGCCGGAGCCGGTGGTGGTGTTGAACGTGCGCCGCTGGCCGCCCGAGTAAACGTACTGCGCTTCAAGGCGTTGGACCGGATGCACCATCGTCGGCAGATTGTCTTCCTTGTCCTTCTCGAGCCAATCAACTTCCTCGCGCAGTTGCGCGCGCAACACGTGGACCAGTTGATGCGCCAGCGGGTTGGGCGCGCGCTGGTCGAGATTGGACTCCGCCTCGAGCGTCAGCCGCGCCGCCTCGACGCGCGAGATCGGTTTGATGTACGAGATGTAGCTATCGCACAGGCCCAGGCCGTTGAGCGTATCGAGCGCGCGGTAGATCGAGCTGTCGAGCGGGATGTACACCGCGTAAGTGGAAGCTCGCGCAGGCAGCGGACGCGCGGCCACCGCGACGACTGCGAGCAGGGCCATCGCGAGTGCGGCCCGAATGATGCCTCGCAGCTTCATTTCGCGACGCCATCAGGCAGGGCCGCGATCCCCGCGATTGACTGGCTTCCACCGATTGGATGGCTCTCTCGATCGATCTGTGCGGTGCGCGCGGCGCGAATCGCGCCGAGCTTAGCAAGCGCGTCCGGCGCCTGCACCGAAGGCCCCGAGCGCGCCGCCGGAGTCAGACGGGCGCAAACCGCACCGGACG